>NZ_JARVSN010000006.1:0-273088 GCF_030209165.1 Pseudomonas sp. fls2-241-R2A-110
GAGCACGACCTTGCCAAGGTCGGGGTCGCGAGTTCGAGTCTCGTTTCCCGCTCCATATTTAACGAAAACGCCGCTCAGCAATGAGCGGCGTTTTTGTTTGTGCGTTTTTTGCCTTTTGCTGATCGACTGTCTGTCGCAATCAGGTCGATCAAATCATTGGGCCTGCCAGAGCGGCGGGCCCAACAAGGCCATCAGAGCGTCGGCAACTGCCCGATACGCCCCATCATTTCGGTCACGATCTGCAGGTCAAGCAGGAACTGGTCGACGGTCTTGAACTCATTGTCGGTGTGACCCGTGTATTTATTCTCGGGTCTGGCCAAACCAAATTGCACGCCATTGGGCAGCTCATGAACCGAAGTGGCGCCGGCGGAAGTACCGAACTTGTGTTCCATGCCCAGGTTTTCGCTGGACACGGCCAGCAAGGCCTTGACCCATTCGCCTTCAGGGTTGCGGTACATCGGCTCGGCAATCGAGTAGTCGATCGTCGGAGTAATGTGGGTCTTGTTGCTCCACGCACCCAGCTTGTCGGCGATTTCGGTCTTGAGCGTTTCCGGGGACTTACCCTTCGGCACCCGTAGATTGACCGCGAGCTTGAAGACTTTTTCATCCATGGCGACGTAGGTCAGGGAAGCGGTCAGAGGCCCCATGAACGCATCGGAGAAGCCGACGCCCAGATTTGCACCCAGGTAATCCAGTCCCCAGTTGTCGGCGGCATAGCGGGCAGCGTCGGTGATGTGGTTGTGCTTGAGCGCGACTTTGCCGTCAAGGCTGTTGATGAAGCCCAGCATCCTGGCCACCGGGTTAACGCCTGACTCGGGCTCGGAGGAGTGGGCTGAAACGCCGGTGACCGTCAGCTTGACGTCTTTGCCGACGACTTTTGCGCTGACCTCGAAGTTACCGCCATTGTGCTTGGCATACGCAGCGCCAGCCTTGTTCAAGCGGGCAGCCAGTTCGGCAGGCTTCTCGCTCAAAAGGGTGGCCACCGATGTCGATGGAATCTGGTTGGTGGCCATGCCGCCCGTCATCAATATGATTTCAGCTCCGTTGCCATCCGCCTTGCGTTTGGTGAAGTTCGCCATGACGGTGCCGTAGCCTTTCTCGGCAATTACCACCGGATAGCCGCCGTCCAGCGCCAGGTTGTAGTTGGGCGTTGGGTTATGTTCGAAGTAATAGGGAATGGCGTCGCCGGTGGTTTCTTCGGTGGTGTCGACCAGCAGCTTGAAATTCCTGGCCAGCGGCAGCTTCTCTTCCTTGATCACTTTCATGGCGTACAGCGCCACCACAATGCCGTTTTTGTCATCCTCGGTGCCGCGGCCGTACATGCGGTCGCCGATCAGCGTGACCTTGAATGGATCGAGTTTGGTGCCGTCTTTCAAGACCCAGTTCTCCGGCGTCACGGGTACTACGTCGGCATGGGCGTGAATGCCCACGACTTCGTCGCCACTGCCTTCGAGGGAAATTTCATAGACGCGGTTGTCGATGTTGCGAAAGTTCAGGTTGAACGCTTGGGCCAGGCCCTTGATCTTGTCGGCGATCTTGATGAATTGCGGATTGTCGTGCTGGGCAACGCCATTCACTTGGAAGGTCGGGATGGCCACCAATTCGCGCAGGGTCTCGGTGGCGGCTTTGCCATATTTCACCCGCGTATACAGGCCCAACAGGCGATGGATTTCGTTCTGCTGTTCAGCCGAAAGGGTCTTGTTGTCGAGGAACGCACTGATGGCAGGATTGAGGTCACTGGTGTTGGCCAGGTCGCTTTTGGCCAGCCCACCCAGGAACTGCCTGAAATCCGTGACTGATGCGTCACTGAATGTTTTGAGGATGGCCGCGCTCTGTTGCGGGGTGATGTTGGCGTGTGCGGTCAGTGTGAACGACGACAGGCTGGCCACTATCAGGGTTGACGCAGCCAGGTGCTTGAATGAGAAATTCATTGTTGAGGGCATTCCTTTGCAGGCAGTTTGTGAGAAATTTCTGATCGATAAGACAGAAAGTTTTCCAAACTAACACCCTGAAGGCGCGATAGGGGAGCCTTCAAGCAGGATCTGTCGCACAAAAATGCAAAAGCGACGCACAAACGAAAAAGGCCCGCCAGTCGGACTGAGCGGGCCTTTTTCGTGAGCGCAGGTCTTACATCGACAGCATCAGGCGCCCGGCGAACAAAATCAGAATCACCCCCATGGTCCGTTCAAACCAGTGCCCCATGCGCATGAACAGCAAGCGCACCCGGGCACTGGAAAAGAACAATGCGACGATCACAAACCACAACGCGTTGACCAAACACATCCACACGCCGTAGAGCGCCTGGATCTTTAGTGGCGTCGTGGCACTGATGATGGTGGTGAAAATCGCCAGGAAAAACAGCGTCGCCTTTGGATTGGTCGCGTTGGTGAGAAATCCAGTGGTGAACGCCTTCAGTAGCGTTTGCTCGATGACCGGTTCGTCGGCAACCTTGTCACCCTCAAGCGCCGACTTGGGTTTGCTGCGCAACAGGCTGACACCGAGGTACAAAATGTAAGCGCCACCGACGACTTTGGCCACAGTCAGCAGCCAGGGCGTCGAGTGCATCAGCGCGCCGACCCCGAGCAGGGTGTAAAGCACGTGCACGGAAATGCCCGCGCCAATGCCCAGTGCCGTGCAGATTCCGACCAGCCGACCGAAGCGCACACTCTGACGGATGGTGACGGCGAAGTCCGGCCCGGGTGCGACGACTGCCAGGAAGTGAATTGTCGCCAGCGCCAGAAACTCGCCCAGGTAATTCGAAAGCATCTCAACTCCAAAAAGTAAGGGGTGACGCATTGCCGCGATAGCCGACAAAGAACGAAAGGCTCAAGCGCGGATCTTCCAGCCCCGGCGTCACTGAGTGCATGCGGCGCGAATTGAACATGATGAAATCACCCGGCTCGGGACGAATCTCCAGGGTCGGAGCGCCCAGCAGGTTGGGGTCGATGCCGTAACTGTCGCCGCGCATTTCGTCGAACTGGTCCGCAGAAATGTCGTGGTCCCACATCTGCAATGCACCGCCCTCGGTCGGCATGCTCAGGTAGACGTTGCAGGCGAACTGCGCTTCCAGGCTCCTGGCCTGATAACTGTCCGGGGCGTCCTTGGCGAAAATGTCGTGATGAGCAAGGAAGCAAACCCCGGGTTTCACCACTCGGGACAGCCCGACATACATTTTGCGACCGTAGAGATTTTCCAGGTGCGCACCCGCAGGCCAGGTCTCATCAAGCATGCAGCGCAGGGTGTCGACCGGGGACGAGTAAGGCGCGCAACGGTTGCGCAACTCGGCGATGTTGCGCGAGGCACGTTCGAAGTAATCTTCGATCAGCAGCGGCTGGTTTTCCGCTTCATAGAACGCCATGCCTATTCGGCCAATGCTGGGCGCGTTGATATAGCCTTCGAAGCCTGGCGCAAGGATCTTGTCGCCAATCTGCTTCGCCAGCGGCTGGGGCAATAAGCCTTTGACGCGAATGGCGAGGACTTCTTCGTTGGCCAGTTTTTTTATGCACGTCTCATCGAGACGATCGACGTCAAGCATCATGTCTTAGGTCCATCTATCAGATAGTCAACAGAGCCCACGAACGCAGGCTCCCCCGGCGTCAGGCGATGACGGGGACGACATCGCCCAAAAGCTCAATCCACGCTGTAGTGGACTGACAGCGTTCCCTTCTTCAGTGAAAGGGAAGCGATCGTGACCGTGCCCAAATCCTTCAGGCTACGTACATGGGTGCCGCCGCAGCCGTAGGCGGGCAGTTCACCGAATCCAATTTCCCGGGAGCCTTCGCGCAAAGACGTCAGGCGTGGCATGTCATCGGCCACCCATTGCGCGATGCCCTGTTGAATCATTCCGGCATCAACCTCTTTTGCCGACTCGGCCGGTTTGAACTGCACGCGTCCTTCGCCCGGCCAGTGATGAGCCTTGATCGGCATCCAGCCCTGGGCCTGGACAAAATGGCCGATCAGATGCCCGGCCGAATGCATGCGCGAATTGAATTGGCGACGTTGCTCGTCAATCCGGATCTGGGTCATGCCCGGTTTTACCGGGCGGTCGACAAAATGAATGATGCGGTCCGGGTCCTGCACCACGCGCAGAACCTGGCTTTCGCCAATCCACCCGGTGTCGCACGGCTGACCGCCACCTTGGGGGTGAAACAACGTGGCGCGCAGCACCACCGCGAATTCGTTCTCCTGGGGGGTGCAGTCCAGGACTTCCACATTGGCCTTGAGGTCATCACTATGGAAAAAGAGGCGAAGCGTCATATTCCATGTCCTCATTAGAGTTTGTTTTTTTATTATATGAAGCGTGGAATTGCGTGATAATCCGTTCAAACATCAAAGGACTGTTGCGCTGTGAGCATAAATCTTCCACTGCCGCTGCTGGGTGAAATGGCGATTTTCGTCAAGGTTGTCGAGACCGGCAGTTTTTCCGAAGCCGCGCGTCAGTTGGGGTCGTCACCCTCGGCGGTCAGTCGCAGCATCTCGCGACTGGAAAAGGCGTTGGCCACACGTCTGCTGCAACGAACCACGCGCAAACTGCGGTTGAGCGATGGCGGCGAAGAAGTGTTCAAGCGTTGCCAGGAGATGGTCAGCGCAGCCAGGTCGGTGATGGAAATCAGCGGGCAGTTCACCCATGAAGCGGAAGGGCTGGTGCGGGTCAGCGTGCCCAAGGCTGTCGGTCGATTTGTGATTCATCCGCACATGCCAGAGTTTCTGCGGCGTTATCCCAAAGTGGACGTGGAGTTGTTGCTGGAGGATCGACAGGTGGATCTGATCGATGACAACGTCGATCTGGCCATTCGCATTACCGATCGACCACCCGCCGGCCTGGTCGGGCGGCAGTTGCTGACCATCGACCATCTACTTTGCGCGACACCGCAATATTTGGCCGAACATGGCACGCCCACCCATCCCCACGACTTGCTCAACCATAGCTGCATCTACCTGGGTGAAACCCCAAGCGATGCGCGCTGGAAGTTCAAGAAGGGCACCAAGGCCGTCACTGTCGGTGTGCGCGGACGCTATGCGGCGAATCACACCGGCGTGCGATTAGGCGCGGTGTTGCAGCACATCGGGATTGGCAGCCTGCCATACTTCACCGCGCGCTATGCGCTGGAACAGGGCTTGATTGTGCAGGTCTTGCCGGACTGGACCTTTCTGGCGTCTTACCATGGCGGCGCCTGGTTGCTGCATTCGCCAACGCGTTATCTACCGCCGAAGTTGCGGGTGTTTATCGATTATCTGGTGGAATGCCTGGAGAAGGAGCCGACGCTGGGCAAGCCGGGCAAGCCGGGCAAGCCAAGTGCGTTGGGCAAGGGCGCGGTTGAGTATGAATTGCCTGAGAGTGACGGGTTGCTTTGACCGGCCCCATCGCGAGCAAGCTCGCTCCCACATTAGATTTGTGACCGCCGCAGAGCCAATGTGGGAGCGAGCTTGCTCGCGATGGCGGCCGTCCAGGCACTGCATCACTGCGCTATGCCACAAAAAAAAGGCCCGCATGAATAATCATGCGGGCCTTTTGCGTTTCCAGCCGGGAATCAGTGCTTCGGTTCGTCGTTCGACATCGCCAGCAGCTGTTTTTCCTGGTTCCAGTCGAACGGTTCGTCGTTCTGCTCGGCTTCGAAACGACGTTCTTCCAGCGCCTGGTACAAGTCGATTTCGTCATCGGGCATGTAATGCAGGCAGTCTCCGGCGAAGTACCACAGCAGGTCACGAGGGACCAGATGGGCGATTTGCGGGTAACGGGTGATCACCTGGCACAGAATGTCCTGGCCCAGGTATTGGCTTTCGATCGGGTCGACCGGCAGTAATGCACGCAGTTCGTCGAAGCGCTCCAGGAACAAGGCATGGCTTTCTTCGGGAACCTGTTCGGCCTCACCCACGGCGACCAGGATGCTACGCAAGTGGTCAAGCAAGACGAGATGATCGGCAACGACGTTGGACACGAGATAAGTCCTCAAGAGCAAAACGGGCGCGGGAGTATAAAGCCCCCGCGTCCATTTTTACATGATAGTCGACTTGATCAGCGGACCTTTCCGTCAGCCAGCGCCAGTTCTTCCTTGGCGAAATCATCGACGTCGATCACCTTGCGCCGCGCCGCCTCGGCATCATGCAGGGACAGCGCCTCACCCGCCTGCAAGACCCCGGCTTCCAGCGCCGCGTCGATGGCGTGTTCCCCGGCAGCCGGTTTGACCTGGCCGCTCTTGAGTGCCATGTGCAGCTTTTTCTGCAACGGCTGCACCGCGTTCAATAAGTTGCACGCGTGTTGCAGCGCTCCGACCGCGTCATCGGCCGATTGCGGACGGTAGCAACCGGCCAGCAACTCTTCGAGTGTCGGATCGCCTTTGGCCCGGCCAATCACCGCGGCCACTTCGGCAGCGAGTTTGTCCGATGGACCTTTGTGACGACGACCCAGCGGGAACACGATCACCCGCAACAGGCAGCCCAGCACTTTGTTCGGGAAGTTGCTCAGCAACTCATCCAGCGCTCGTTCCGACTGGCCAAGACTTTCTTCCATGGCCCAGGTAAACAGTGGCGCCATATGTTCCGGCGACTCGAGGTCGTGGTAACGCTTGAGCGCGGCGGAGGCGAGGTACATGTTGCTCAGCACATCGCCAAGCCGTGCCGACAGGCGTTCACGACGTTTCAGCTCACCGCCCAGCAGCATCATGCTCAGGTCCGCGAGCATGGCGAACGCGGCGGCCTGACGATTGAGGGCGCGGAAGTAACCCTGGCTGAGCTTGTTGCCTGGCGCGTGTTCGAAGTGCCCGAAGCCGAGGTTCAGTACCAGTGTGCTGGCGGCGTTGCTCACGGCGAAACCGATGTGTTTGAGCAGCAGGCCATCGAATTCGGTGAGGGCCTGGTCCTTGTCTTCACGACCGGCGAGGGCCATTTCCTTGAGCACGAACGGATGGCAGCGAATGGCGCCCTGACCGAAGATCATCAGGTTGCGCGAAAGAATGTTGGCGCCTTCCACGGTGATGAAAATCGGCGCGCCATTCCAGCTGCGACCCAGGTAGTTGTTCGGGCCCATGATGATCGCCTTGCCACCGTGAACATCCATGGCGTGGCTGATGCATTCGCGACCGCGTTCGGTGAGGTGGTACTTGAGAATCGCCGACAACACCGATGGCTTCTCGCCGAGGTCTACTGCGTTGGCGGTCAGCATCCGCGCTGCGTCCATCATCCAGGCGTTGCCGCCGATACGCGCCATGGCTTCCTGAATGCCCTCGAATGCGGACAGTGGCACGTTGAATTGTTCGCGAACCTGCGCATATTGGCCGGTCACCAGGCTGGTGAATTTGGCGGCGCCGGTGCCGACCGCCGGCAGGGAAATCGAACGCCCGACCGACAGGCAGTTCATCAGCATCATCCAGCCCTTGCCGAGCATTTCCTGGCCGCCGATAAGGAAGTCCAGCGGCACGAAGACATCCTTGCCGGAGTTCGGGCCGTTCATGAACGCTGCGCCTAACGGCAGGTGGCGGCGGCCGATTTCAACACCGGCCGTATCCGTGGGGATCAACGCCAGGCTGATGCCCAGGTCTTCCTTGTCACCGAGTAAATGGTCCGGGTCATAGGCTTTGAAGGCCAGACCGAGCAGGGTCGCCACCGGGCCCAGGGTGATGTAACGCTTTTCCCAGTTGAGGCGCAGGCCGAGGGTTTCCTTGCCTTCCCATTCACCTTTGCAGATCACCCCGGTGTCGGGCATGGCTCCGGCGTCTGAACCCGCCAGTGGCCCCGTCAATGCGAAGCAGGGAATGTCGTCGCCGCGGGCCAGCCGTGGCAGGTAATGGTTGCGCTGTTCCTCGGTGCCGTAATGCAGCAGCAGTTCGGCCGGGCCGAGGGAGTTGGGGACCATCACGGTGGACGCGAGGTCGCCGCTGCGGGTCGCCAGTTTCATCGCCACCTGGGAGTGGGCATAGGCCGAGAAACCCTTGCCACCAAACTCCTTGGGGATGATCAGCGCAAAGAAACCGTTTTCCTTGATGTGAGCCCAGGCCTCGGCAGGCAAGTCCATGTCTTGCCCGATCTGCCAGTCGGTGACCATTGCGCAGAGCTCTTCGGTCGGGCCGTCGATAAAGGCCTGTTCTTCTTCACTCAACTGCGCTTTTGGATAAGACAGTAGCTTGTCCCAGTCCGGGCGACCGCTGAACAGCTCGCCGTCCCACCACACCGTGCCGGCGTCTATTGCATCGCGTTCGGTTTGTGACATGGGCGGCAGGGTTTTCTGAAACCAGTTGAACAGCGGCGCGCTGAAGAATTTGCGACGCAGGTCGGGCAGCAACAACGGCGCCGCTACGGCTGCGATCAACACCCAGAGAACCAGCAGCAGCCAGCCAGGCGCGCGGCTGAAGGCACCCATCGCGACGACAAACACCGCGACGATACACAGGGCGGGCAGGGGGGCGATGCGGCGGTGCGCCAAATAGGCTATCCCGACAACCAGAACCAGTATCCACAACAGCAGCATATTTAATCCTCCGTGAACCAGGGCAAAACCAACCTTCAGAGCTTAGACGGCATCCGCAAAACAGGGTGGTCGGAGCGAGGTGATTGAATTCGTGGGAAATCATGGGTGAGTTTTGTAGGTTGGGTTGGCAACACCCTCGGGAAATCGTTCGCTTCCTACGCGGCTATACGCCCATGTTTGGCCGAAACGTCGTTATGTCTGTGCTAATGGTCTCGCTAGACTCGTGGTTTCCCCCAGGAGATCGTTCTCATGTACGAGTACCTGACACCCGGCCGCTTCATCGATAGTGACCATCCGTCGGTGGTGGAGTTCGCCGAAAAACATCGCGGTGCCAGTCGCGACCCGCTCGAGCAGGCGATCAATCTTTATTACGCCGTGCGCGAAGCTGTGCGCTACAACCCCTACACCTTCAGTCGCGACCCGCAGACCTTGTGCGGCAGTCATGCGTTGGCGACCGGGGAGAGCTATTGCGTGCCCAAAGCCACGCTGCTGGCAGGCGCCGCGCGCCATTGTGGTATCCCGGCGCGTATCGGCCTGGCGGATGTGCGCAATCATTTGTCGACCCCGCGTTTGCTCGAGTTGCTCAGGAGCGACGTGTTCGCCATGCATGGTTATACGGAGTTGTACCTGAACGAACGCTGGGTCAAAGCCACACCGGCCTTCAACCAGAAACTCTGTGAACTGTTCAATGTGGCACCGCTGGAGTTTGACGGGATCAACGACAGTGTTTTCCATCCGTTCAATCGCGATGGCGAGCAGTTGATGGAGTATCTGGTTGATCACGGCCAGTTCACCGATGTGCCCGAGGCATTCTTTTTCGAGCACCTGGAAAAGTGCTATCCGCACCTGTTCAGCGACACACTGCCCGTGCTCCTGGGTGATATGCAGAGCGATTTGAGCCGCGCCTGATCCGGCGTATGCTGCCTGCGCATTCATCCATAAAGAGGCGGTCATGCTGAAGATCTGGGGTCGGAAAAATTCGTCGAATGTCAGAAAGCCATTGTGGGCCGCCGAAGAGCTGGGCCTGGCTTACGAGGCTATCGATGCGGGCGGTGCTTTCGGTGTGGTCGATACGCCCGAGTATCGCGCGATGAATCCCAACGGTCGCGTGCCGGTGATCGAAGACGACGGCTTTGTGCTGTGGGAATCCAACGCCATCGTGCGCTACTTGATGGCTCTGCACGCCAGCGACACGGCCTGGTATCCAGCGGATTTGAAAGTCCGCGCCTCGGCGGACAAGTGGATGGATTGGGCCACCTCAAGTTTCGCCGGCCCGTTTCGCACGGTGTTCTGGGGTGTGTTGCGCACGCCGAAGGATCAACAAGACTGGGCTGCGATCAACGCAGCGATCAAGGAATGCGATGGCCTGCTGTCGATGGCCGATCAGGCGCTGGCGACCCAACCGTACCTGTCGGGTGATGCCATCGGCATGGGCGATATCCCGCTCGGCAGTTTCATTTATGCCTGGTTCGAGATGCCGATCGAGCGCGCGCCACAACCTCATCTTGAAGCCTGGTATGCCCGGCTGAAGCAGCGGCCGGCGTATCAGAAAGCGGTGATGACCGCGTTGACTTAATACTCACTATCGACACGCTTGACTGTACTTGTGGGGCGGCGACACGCACCATTGCGCTCATGCGCCGTGGTTGTATTAGTCGCCGCCCGCCCTTATTTATCCCTTTCTTCCCTTCTTGGTGCGTAATCAGATATGAGTTCCGCTCTGTCCATCCGGCAGCTAACCAAAACCTACGGCAACGGTTTCCAGGCCTTGAGTGGTATCGATCTGGACGTCGCCGAAGGTGACTTTTTCGCCTTGCTCGGCCCCAACGGCGCGGGCAAATCCACGACCATCGGCATTCTCTCGACCCTGGTGAACAAGACCAGCGGCACGGTGAACATCTTCGGTCACGACCTGGACAAGGAACCTGCGGCACTCAAGCGCTGCATCGGCGTGGTGCCCCAGGAATTCAACTTCAACCAGTTCGAAAAAACCTTCGATATCGTCGTGACACAGGCCGGTTACTACGGTATCCCGCCGAAAATCGCCAAGGAACGCGCCGAGCAATACCTGACTCAGCTCGGGCTGTGGGACAAACGCGATACGCCGTCGCGTTCGCTGTCCGGCGGTATGAAGCGTCGATTGATGATCGCTCGCGCGCTGGTTCATGAACCGCGCCTGTTGATCCTCGACGAACCGACGGCAGGTGTAGACATCGAACTGCGTCGCTCGATGTGGACGTTCCTCACCGAGCTGAACCAGAAAGGCATCACCATCATCCTCACCACGCATTACCTGGAAGAGGCTGAGCAGTTGTGCCGCAACATCGGCATCATCGACCACGGCACCATCGTCGAGAACACCAGCATGAAACAGTTGCTGGGCCAGTTGCATGTGGAGACCTTCTTGCTGGATTTGAAGAACGGCTTGGGCGTGACACCGCAGTTGATCGGTTACCCGACGCGGTTGCTCGACGGTCACACGCTGGAAGTCCAGGTGGACAAGGCCATGGGCATCACGTCGCTGTTTACCCAATTGGCGCAGCAGAACATCGAAGTGCTGAGCCTGCGTAACAAAACCAATCGCCTTGAGGAGTTGTTCGTGTCCCTGGTGGAGAAAAATCTGTCGAAGGTGGCGGTATGAGTTCCGAGCTGCAACCCAACCTCGTCGCCCTCAATACCATCGTTTACCGTGAGGTCCGCCGCTTCACCCGGATCTGGCCGCAGACATTGCTGCCCCCGGCCATCACGATGGTTCTGTACTTCGTGATCTTCGGTAACCTGATTGGCCGGCAGATCGGCGACATGGGTGGTTTCACCTACATGGAGTACATCGTACCGGGGCTGATCATGATGTCGGTGATCACCAACTCCTACGGCAACGTGGTGTCGAGTTTCTTCGGCAGCAAGTTCCAGCGCTCCATCGAGGAATTGATGGTCTCGCCGGTGTCGCCGCACACCATTCTGATCGGCTACACCCTCGGCGGCGTCCTGCGTGGCTTGATGGTCGGGGTCATCGTGACGATGCTGTCGCTGTTCTTCACCGATTTGCAGGTCCATCACCTGGGCGTGACCATTCTGGTCGTGGTGCTCACGGCAACGATCTTTTCGCTGCTGGGGTTCATCAACGCCGTGTTTGCGCGCAACTTTGATGACATCTCGATCATCCCGACCTTCGTGCTGACGCCACTGACTTACCTGGGCGGGGTGTTTTACTCGATCAGCCTGCTGCCGCCGTTCTGGCAAACAGTGTCCCTGGCCAACCCGGTTCTGCACATGGTCAACGCCTTCCGTTACGGCATTCTCGGCGTTTCGGATATCAAGATCAGCGTGGCGATTACCTTCATGCTGGTGGCGACCGTTGCGCTGTATATCGGTTGTGCGCGGTTGCTGGTCAGTGGGCGCGGCATGCGTACCTGATCAAGACTGAGTCGCCCCTTTCGCGGGCAAGCCCGCTCCCACAAGACCTCTGGTGTCTGTGCGATTTGTGCTACACAGCAGATCCCGGTGGGAGCGGGCTTGCCCGCGATGGCGTCAGCCCAGACACTGCAAAAAAAACGGCCTCCCAAGTGGAGGCCGTTTTGCATGTCTACATCCGGTTTTTCTTGCGCCGCGTCCATTGCCGCGCAACCCACCAACGCCAATACAGCATGGTCAGGCAATAGGCGAGGGCGCCCAGCACCAGCCCTGTCACCACCGATCCCAGCAGAAACGGTTGCCACAGCGTCGAAAGTTCGCCGCTGATCCATTCCCAGGTCAACTCGTCCGGCAAATGCCTCGCGGGAACGTCCATCAACCACGCCCCAGTCTGATACGTGCAGAAAAACACCGCCGGCATGGTGATCGGGTTGGTCAGCCAGACCAGGCTCACGGCAATCGGCATGTTGCCGCGCACCATGATGGCGAGGATGGCGGCCACCAGCATCTGCAACGGAATCGGCAGAAAGGCCGCAAACAACCCCACCGCCATGGCCCGTGCAACCGAGTGACGGTTGAGGTGCCAGAGGTTCGGGTCATGCAGCAGGGTGCCGAGAAAGCGTAAGGATTTGTGTTCCCTGATGCTGGTCGGGTCTGGCATGTAACGTTTGAATAAGCGCCGGGGCATAAGGCTTCTCGGTCGGTTAAGGCGGCAAGTATGTCTGGATTCTATGAGCCGCCCATTCAGACTTTGTGACAATTAATAACCGTGCCTCTGCGATCCGCCCGCTATGACTAGGGAGGGGACTCTCAAGGACGGGCTTATGCGCACAGGGATGATGGCGCTGGCGACGGGTTTGCTGGCGTTGCGTTTTTTACCGGAATTACCGCCGGTCTGGGTTTGGATGTTGCTGCCTGTTGTCGGGCTGATGCTGCTGCCGTTTCGCACTTACGCGCTGGCATTCTTTGTGTTCGGCTTCAGTTGGGCTTGCGCGAATGCACAGTGGGCACTTGATGATCGTCTGCCGCTGAAGCTTGATGGTGAGACGCGCTGGGTCGAAGGGCGGGTGACGGGCTTGCCGCAGAATGCCGACGGTGTGGTGCGTTTTGAACTGTCGGACAGTCAATCGCGACGCAACCGGCTGCCCAGGCATTTACGCCTGGCCTGGTACGACGGCCCCGCCGTCAATGCCGGCGAACAGTGGCGGCTGGCGGTCAAGTTGAAGCGTCCCGCCGGGCTGCTAAATCCGCATGCGTTCGACTACGACGCCTGGTTGCTGGCGCAACGCATCGGTGCCACCGGGACGGTCAAGGCCGGTCAAAAGCTTGCCGATGCTCAATGGGCCTGGCGTGACAGCATTCGTCAACGCCTGCAGGCGGTGGATGCCCAGGGTCGAATGGGGGCGCTGACAGCTCTGGTGCTGGGGGATGGCGCCGGGTTGAGTCGCGAGGATTGGCAAGTTCTGCAAGACACCGGCACCGTGCATCTGTTGGTGATTTCCGGGCAACACATCGGTTTGCTGGCGGGATTGGTGTATCTGCTGATCGCCGGGCTGGCCCGTTATGGCCTGTGGCCGAATCGTTTGCCCTGGCTGCCATGGGCGTGCGCGCTGGCGTTCGCGGCTGCGCTCGGGTACGGGCTGCTGGCCGGTTTCGAGGTGCCGGTGCGGCGCGCGTGCGTGATGATCGGCCTGGTGCTGTTGTGGCGGCTGCGGTTTCGTCACCTCGGTGCCTGGTGGCCGTTATTGCTGGCGCTCGACGCGGTGTTGCTGATGGACCCGCTGGCCAGCCTGCAACCGGGTTTCTGGTTGTCTTTCGCCGCAGTGGCTGTGCTGGTCTTCACTTTTGGTGGACGGCTGGGCCCTTGGCGATGGTGGCAGACCTGGACCCGTGCGCAATGGCTGATCGCGATCGGTTTGTGTCCGTTGCTGCTGGTGCTCGGCTTACCGATCAGCATCAGCGGCCCGCTGGTCAACTTGCTGGCGGTGCCCTGGATCAGCCTGGTTGTGTTGCCACCGGCCTTGCTGGGCACGCTGCTCTTGCAAGTGCCTTATGTGGGCGAGGGGCTGCTGTGGTTGGCGGGCGGTCTGATTGACTGGCTGTTCAAGGGACTGGCGTTAATGGCGGACCGGTTGCCCGCGTGGGTGCCGGTCGCCATCCCTTTGTGGAGTTGGGCGCTTGGCACGCTCGGGGCCATTTTTCTCTTGCTGCCCAAAGGCGTGCCGATGCGACCGCTGGGTTGGCCGTTGCTGTTGCTGCTGGTTTTTTCACCTCGAGAACGGGTGTCCGACGGCTTGGCCGAAATCTGGCAACTGGATGTCGGCCAAGGGTTGGCCATTCTCGTGCGCACGCGTCATCACACTTTGCTGTACGACACCGGCCCGCGTTTCGGCGATTTCGACCAGGGGGCGCGGGTGGTTCTGCCGTCGTTGCGCAAACTGGGTGTAGACGGGCTCGATCTGATGCTCATCAGTCACCCCGACGCTGATCACGCCGGCGGCGCACGCGCGGTGGCCAACGGATTGCCGGTGACCCGGGTCCTCGGCGGCGATCATCAGGCGCTGCCGGCCGAGTTACAGGCCGAGGGCTGTGAAAGCGGTCGGCAATGGACCTGGGACGGCGTGAACTTCCAGCTCTGGCAATGGGCTGCCGCCAGCGACAGCAATCAGAAATCCTGCGTCTTGCAGATCGAAGCCAACGGTGAGCGATTGCTGTTGACCGGTGATATAGATGTCGCTGCCGAACGGGCGCTGCTCGACAGTCCACTCGCCGTGCCCACCGATTGGCTGCAATCACCGCACCACGGCAGCCGCAGTTCGTCGTCAATGGCGCTACTGGCCGTGCTTGAACCCCATACAGTGCTGATCTCCCGTGGCCAGGGCAATTCCTTTGGCCATCCGCATCCCACGGTCGTGGCGCGCTATCGAAAACGTGGCATGGCGATCTATGACAGTGCCGACCACGGCGCCATTCGTCTGCAACTCGGACGCTTCAAACCGCCTTGGTCGATGCGTCTGCAACGGCGTTTCTGGCGCGATTCACCGCCGCTTACCCAATAACCCGCAGTTATTACAGACCGACCGGATGCGACATCACGGTCTTCGGTGCATCCACCCCCTATGTTAGAGTGGCGCACTTTTTCGAGGGGACTGTCACTGTGTGGGAATTGGTCAAATCCGGCGGCTGGATGATGCTGCCGATCATTCTGAGTTCCATCGCGGCCATGGCAATCGTCGCCGAGCGTCTCTGGACCCTGCGTGCCAGCCGTGTAACCCCGGAGCATCTGCTCGGGCAGGTCTGGGTGTGGATCAAGGACAAGCAACTCAATAAAGAAAAGCTCAAGGAACTGCGCGCCAACTCACCGTTGGGCGAGATCCTGGCGGCGGGCCTCGCCAACTCCAAGCATGGTCGCGAGATCATGAAAGAGTGCATCGAAGAAGCTGCTGCGCGGGTGATTCACGAGCTCGAACGCTACATCAACGCGCTGGGCACCATCGCCGCCATGGCCCCTTTGCTGGGGTTGCTGGGCACGGTGCTGGGCATGATCGATATTTTCAGTTCGTTCATGGGCACGGGCATGACCACCAATGCCGCAGTGCTGGCCGGCGGTATTTCCAAAGCCCTGATCACCACGGCTTCGGGCCTGATCGTCGGTATCCCGTCGGTCTTCTTCCACCGGTTCCTGCAACGGCGCATCGATGAGCTGGTGGTGGGGATGGAGCAGGAAGCGATCAAACTGGTCGAGGTCGTGCAGGGTGACCGTGACGTGGACCTGTCCGAGGGCAAAAAAGCGTGAAATTCCGCCGCAAGCAACGGGAGAACGTGGACATAAATCTCGTGTCGCTGATCGACGTAGTGTTCGTCCTGCTACTGTTTTTCGTTGTGACCACCACCTTTACCCGTGAAACCCAGCTACGTGTCGAGCTGCCGGAAGCGGTCAGCGGTTCGCCGGCAGAAGATCAGCAGATCAAGCAACTGGATATCGCCATCAATGCCGAAGGCGCGTTCTCGGTGAACAATCAGGTATTGCAGAAAAACGATCTGGCAACCCTGATGGACGCGTTGCAAAAAGAGTCCAATGGCGACACCAACCTGCCGCTGTCCATCAGCGCTGACGGCAAGACCCAGCATCAATCCGTCATCACCGCCATGGACGCTGCCGGCAAGCTCGGTTTCAGCCACTTGCGCATGACCACGGTCGAGGCGGCGCCCGCGCCCTGATGGCCATGTCCGATCGTTTGCTCGCCGCGTGGTACGAAGGTCATCCGGCCCTGAAGCTGCTACAGCCACTGGAGTGGCTGTATCGGCGCGTGGTCATGAACAAGCGCAAACGCTTTCTGGCGGGTGAGGGCGAGATCTATCAGCCGCCGGTGCCGTTGATCGTGGTCGGAAACATCACGGTCGGCGGCACCGGCAAGACCCCCCTGATTTTGTGGATGATCGAACATTGCCAGCGCAGTGGCCTGCGGGTCGGTGTGGTCAGCCGGGGTTACGGTGCCAAGCCGCCGCAGCTGCCGTGGCGCGTCGAGGCGGATCAAGCCGCCGAAATGGCCGGCGACGAGCCGCTGTTGATCGTCCAGCGCACGGGTGTGCCGTTGATGATCGACCCGGACCGCAGTAGCGCCGTGAAGGCTCTGCTGGCGAGCGAACCGTTGGACCTGATTCTCTCCGATGACGGTATGCAGCATTACCGCCTGGCTCGCGATCTTGAGCTGGTGCTGATTGACGCCGCGCGTGGCCTGGGCAATCGCCGTTGCCTGCCCGCCGGGCCGTTGCGCGAGCCGGTCGAGCGTCTGCAAAGCGTCGATGCGGTGCTGTACAACGGCGCGGCCGATGATCGCGAGAATGGTTTTGCCTTCCAGCTGCGACCCACCGAATTGATCAATCTGCACAGCGGCGAACGGCGTCCTCTGGACCACTTCCCCTCAGGCCAGGCGCTGCACGCCGTGGCCGGGATCGGCAATCCCCAGCGTTTCTTCAACACCCTCGAAACGCTACACTGGCAGCCAATCCCGCATGCGTTTGCCGACCACGCCGAATACAGCGTGCAGGCCTTGAATTTCAAACCGTCATTGCCAGTGGTGATGACTGAAAAGGACGCGGTGAAGTGCCGTGCCTTCGCCGCGACCGACTGGTGGTACCTGGCGGTCGATGCTGCGCCATCGCCGGCTTTCGTGGCCTGGTTCGATACGCAGCTGATGCGCCTGTTGCCGGATCGTCTTCTGCCTTAACCGTTTTTTCCAGGGAATGTTCATGGACACCAAATTGCTCGATATCCTCGCTTGCCCGGTCTGCAAAGGCCCCCTCAAGCTCAGCGCCGACAAAAAGGAGCTGATCAGCAAGGGCGCAGGTCTGGCCTACCCGATTCGTGACGGTATTCCGGTCATGCTCGAAACTGAAGCCCGCACCCTGACCACCGAAGAGCGCCTGGATAAATGACCACAGCCTTTACTGTTGTCATTCCATCGCGTTATGCCTCGACCCGCCTGCCGGGCAAACCGCTGCTGTTGATCGCCGGCAAGCCGATGATTCAGCACGTCTGGGAGCAGGCGAGCAAAAGCAGTGCCCAGCGGGTCGTGGTCGCCACGGATGATGCGCGCATCGTCGAGGCCTGCAACGCCTTTGGTGCGGAAGTGGTGTTGACCCGTGAAGATCATAATTCCGGCACCGACCGTCTGGCCGAAGTGGCGGCGAAACTGGGCCTGGCGCCTGACGCCATTGTGGTCAACGTTCAGGGTGACGAGCCGTTGATCCCGCCGAGTGTGATCGATCAGGTCGCGGCCAACCTGGCGGCGCACACCGAAGCGCGCATGGCCACGTTGGCCGAGCCGATCGAAGACGTTGAAACCCTGTTCAATCCCAATGTGGTCAAGGTCGTCAGCGACCTCAATGGCCTGGCGTTGACCTTCAGTCGCGCCACGTTGCCGTGGGCCCGGGATGCATTCGCCAAAACACGCGAGCAATTGCCGCACGGCGTGCCGTATCGCCGCCACATCGGCATCTATGCCTACCGCGCCGGTTTCCTGCATGACTTCGTCAGCTGGGGCCCATGCTGGCTGGAAAACACCGAATCCCTGGAACAGCTGCGTGCGCTGTGGCACGGCGTGCGAATTCACGTCGCCGATGCGCTGATCGCACCGCCAACCGGTGTTGATACCGTCGAAGACCTTGAGCGCGTTCGTCGCCTGCTGGAGGCCTGATGCGCGTTTTGTTCGTGTGCCTGGGCAACATCTGCCGGTCTCCCACGGCCGAAGGTGTGCTGCGCCATAAACTGCGTGAAGCAGGGCTGGCCGATCAGATCGAAGTCGCTTCCGCCGGCACCGGCGACTGGCATGTCGGCAAGGCGCCGGACAAACGCAGCCAGGCGGCCGCAAAGCTGCGTGGTTACGACCTGTCGGCCCAGCGCGCCCAGCAAGTGACCCGCGCTGATTTCGCCGCCTACGACTTGATCCTGGCCATGGACAACAGCAACCTGCGCCACCTCAAGGCCCTGCAACCGGCAACGGGCAAGGCCGAATTGGACCTGTTCCTGCGACGCTATCAATCGGAACTCGATGAAGTGCCGGATCCCTATTACGACGGCGACCAGGGTTTCGAACAGGTGCTGGACCTGATCGAGCGCGCCAGTGATTTGCTGGTGATCGAATTGAAGGGGCGGTTATGAGTTTGCAGGTTCGACCTCAGGTTTCGCTCAAGCCGTTCAACAGCTTTGGTGTCGACGTCAAGGCGCGGTTGTTTGCCGAGGCGCACAGCGATGCCGATGTGCGCGACGCCCTGGCCTATGCGACAGCGCATGACGTGCCACTGTTGGTCATCGGCGGTGGCAGCAACCTGCTGCTGACGGCCGATATCCCGTCGCTGGTGCTGCGCATGGCCACGCGCGGGATTCGGATCCTGAGCGATGACGGCAACAAAGTCGTCATCGAAGCCGAGGCCGGCGAGCCCTGGCACCCGTTTGTGCAACACACCCTGGCGCAGGGTTTGGCGGGGCTTGAAAACCTCAGCCTGATCCCCGGCACCGTGGGCGCGGCACCGATGCAAAACATCGGCGCTTATGGTGTCGAGATCAAGGATGTTTTCGCCGGCCTGACCGCGCTGGATCGCCAGAGCGGCGAGCTGCGGGACTTCACCTTGGCGCAGTGCAACTTCGCCTATCGCGACAGCGTGTTCAAACAGGAGCCGGGACGCTGGTTGATCCTGCGCGTACGTTTCACCCTGGACCGCGCCGCACACCTGCACCTGGAATACGGCCCGGTTCGCCAGCGCCTGACCGAGCAAGGCATCGATCATCCGACCGCTACCGATGTCAGTCTGGCGATCTGCAGCATTCGCAACGAAAAGCTCCCGGACCCGGCCGTGCTGGGTAATGCCGGCAGCTTTTTCAAGAATCCTCTGGTGCCGGCCGCGTTGGTCGCACAGCTCAAAATCGAATACCCGGACCTGGTGGCCTACGCGCAGCCCGACGGGCAGATGAAACTGGCGGCGGGTTGGTTGATCGAGCGAGCGGGCTGGAAAGGGTTTCGAGACGGGGATGCCGGTGTACACAAGTTGCAGGCTCTGGTGCTGGTCAACTACGGCACTGCCACCGGCCTGCAATTGCTGAGCCTGGCGCAGCACATTCAGCAAGACATTTCAGAACGATTCAAGGTCGATCTGGAAATGGAGCCAAACCAGTATTGAAGCTACGCTTCAATGACTGACTCCTGAGCCCTGCACACCTTCAAATGTGCAGGGCTTTTTTGTTAATGCTGAGTTAACTTAGCCACCTAACGATGCAAGCATTTGCTCCACCAAAGGCCCGATGCAGACCTTCCCGTCCGCGTAAGAGAGCCTCATTAGCCTGAGTCGATCTGCGTAATGCCAACCGCCAACCCCAGGCGGCAGATTGCTCGACCCCATAACCTGAATAAATATGCGGGCGTGCCCATGATTACCCTGAAACTCAATGGTCAAGACCATCAACTCGACGTCACCGAGGACATGCCGCTGCTCTGGGCAATCCGCGATGTAGCCGGCTACAACGGCACCAAGTTTGGCTGCGGCATGGGCCTGTGCGGCGCCTGCACCATTCATATCGACGGCGCTCCGGCGCGCAGTTGCATCACGCCGATCGGTTCGGTGGTCGGCCAGAACGTCACCACCATCGATAACTTGCACGTCGACCCGGTCGGGCAAGTCGTGCAACAGGCCTGGCTCGACACCGCCGTGGCCCAATGTGGTTTTTGCCAGGGCGGGCAAATCATGTCGGCCACCGCGCTGCTCAAGACCCATCCGAACCCCAGCGACGAACAGATTGAAGAGGCGATGGTCGGCAACATTTGCCGCTGCGGCACCTACAACCGTATCAAGACGGCCATCCGCCAGGCATCCACTCACCTGAAGGAGGCCAAGGCATGAGCCAGTTGCCGAATGATTTTGCGCTGAGCAACCTCAGTCGCCGTGGTTTCCTTAAAGGTGTCGGTGCGACCGGTGCGTTGGTGCTGGTGGCGAGCTGGGGCTGGCAAGACGCTTTCGCCGAAGAAAAAGAGAAAAAGTTCGGCGCCGACGGCATGCCCAATGGCTGGATCGACGATCCCAAGGTTTATGTCAGCATCGCCGCTGACGGCGTGGTGACAGTCGTCTGCAACCGTTCGGAAATGGGCCAGGGTGTGCGCACGAGTCTGACCATGGTGGTGGCCGATGAACTGGACGCCGACTGGGCGATGATGAAAGTGCAGCAGGCGCCTGGCGACGAAGTGCGCTTCGGCAACCAGGACACGGACGGCTCACGCAGCATGCGTCACTGGTACGAACCGATGCGCCGCTGCGGTGCTGCCGCGCGGACCATGCTGGAGCAGGCCGCCGCCGATCAGTGGAAAGTGCCGGTCGGCGAGTGCCATGCGCAACTGCATAAAGTGCTTCACCAACCCACTGGCCGTGAACTGGGCTATGGCGCCCTGGCCGCCGCTGCGGGTGCGCTGGATGTGCCGGCTCGCGACAGTCTGCGACTCAAGCAGCCATCGGAATTTCGCTACATCGGCAAAGAGGGCACCAAGGCCATCGACGGCGCCGACATCGTCAACGGTCGTGCCGTTTACGGTGCCGATGTGCATTTCGACGGCATGCTCTACGCCACGATTGCCCGTCCGGCGGTCTATGGCGGCACGGTTAAATCCGTCGATTCCAGCGCCGCGCTGAAAGTCCCGGGGGTGATCAAGGTCATTCAGATCGAAGGCCGTCCGCTGCCGTCCGAATTCCAGCCATTGGGTGGCGTGGCCGTCGTGGCCAGCAATACCTGGGCCGCGATCAAGGGCCGCGAAGCGCTGAAAATCGAGTGGGATGACGGTCCCAACGCCAGTTATGACTCGATTGCCTACCGCAAGGAGTTGGAAGCCGCGTCCCTGCAACCCGGCAAAGTGGTGCGCAATACCGGCAACATCGACGAGGCCATGAAAGGCGCCAGCAGCACCGTCGAAGCGTCCTACTACCTGCCACACCTGGCACAGGCGCCAATGGAGCCGATGGTTGCCATCGCCCGCTTCAAGGATGGCGTGTGCGAAGCCTGGGGGCCGAGCCAGGCGCCGCAAGTCACCCGCGAGCGCATCGGCGAACGCCTGGGCATTCCCTTCGATAACGTCACCTTTAACGTGACCCTGCTGGGCGGCGGTTTCGGTCGCAAGTCCAAACCGGATTTCATCATCGAAGCGGCCATTCTCGCCAAGGAATTCCCGGGCAAGGCTGTGCGTGTGCAATGGACCCGTGAAGACGACATCCATTGTTCCTACTTCCACACGGTGTCGGCCGAATACCTGAAGGCCAGCCTGAACAAGGACGGCCTGCCTTCCGGTTGGCTGCACCGCACCGTCGCCCCGAGCATCACGGCGCTGTTCGCTCCGGGGATGAACCACGAAGCGGCGTTCGAGTTGGGCATGGGGTTCACCAACATGGCCTATGCCATTCCCAATGTGCGCCTGGAAAACCCGGAAGCCGCGATTCACACGCGGGTCGGCTGGTATCGCTCGGTATCGAA
Organism: Pseudomonas sp. fls2-241-R2A-110; assembly: GCF_030209165.1. Taxonomy (NCBI): domain Bacteria; kingdom Pseudomonadati; phylum Pseudomonadota; class Gammaproteobacteria; order Pseudomonadales; family Pseudomonadaceae; genus Pseudomonas; species Pseudomonas sp. fls2-241-R2A-110. Next base: position 21,888 of record NZ_JARVSN010000006.1, read on the forward strand.
CATTCCTCACGGCTTTGCGATTCAGAGCTTCGTCGATGAGCTGGCGCACAAGGCAAAGCAGGATCCGCTCAAGTACCAGATCAAATTGCTCGGTCCGGACCGCCAGATCGATCCGCGCACGTTGAGTGAAGAGTGGAACTACGGCGAGTCTCCCGAGCGTTACCCGATCGACACCGCCCGGATGCGCACGGTGCTGGAAACCGCTGCCAAGGCGGCTGGCTGGGGCCGTGAAATGCCCAAGGGCCGAGGTTTGGGGCTGGCGGTGCATTACAGCTTTGTCACTTACGTGGCAGCGGTCATCGAGGTCGAGGTCAAGGACGATGGCACGTTGATCGTGCATAAGGCCGACATCGCCGTGGATTGCGGTCCGCAAATCAACCCGGAGCGGATTCGCTCTCAGTTTGAAGGCGCCTGCGTCATGGGCCTGGGCAATGCGGTGCTGGGTGAAATCAGCTTCAAGGACGGCAAGGTCCAGCAGGACAACTTCCACATGTACGAAGTGGCGCGCATGTCCCTGGCGCCGAAAGAAGTCGCCGTGCATCTGGTGACACCACCAGGCGTGGTACCGCTGGGCGGTGTCGGTGAGCCAGGCGTGCCACCGATTGCGCCGGCGCTGTGCAACGCGATCTTCGCGGCGACCGGCAAACGCATCCGTACGCTGCCGGTTCGCTATCAGCTGCAAGGTTGGCAGAAGGCTCAAGCCTGATGGACAGCGCAGATCTGAACGTCCTGCGCAGCGTCCTCGAATGGCGCCGTGCCGGTCAGCGGGTGGTGTTGTTCAGCGTGGTCCAGACCTGGGGCACCGCGCCCCGGGCACCTGGCGCCATGCTGGCGTTGCGTGAAGACGGCGTGGTGATCGGTTCAGTGTCCGGTGGTTGTGTCGAGGATGATCTGATTGCGCGGCTGCACGACGGGCGGATTGCGACTGACGGGCCGCCCGTGCAATTGATCACCTACGGCGTCACCCGCGAGGAAGCTGCGCGGTTTGGTTTGCCGTGTGGCGGCACGTTACGCCTGACCGAGGAACGCGTGGGTGACCCGGGGTGGGTGGCCGAGTTGCTGGCGCGTTGCGAGGCGCATGAAATCGTTGCCCGCACACTTGATCTTGAAACGGGCGAAGTGGTTTTGCAGCCGGCGAACAAGAGCGATGTGCTGACGTTTGATGGCAAGACGCTGCGGGCCATTTACGGTCCTCGTTGGCGGCTATTGCTGATTGGCGCGGGGCAACTCTCCCGGTATGTCGCCGAGATGGCACGGCTGCTGGATTTCGAAGTGCTGATCTGCGATCCGCGCAGTGAATTCGTCTACGGATGGGAAGAGCAGCACGGGCGTTTCGTCCCGGGCATGCCGGATGAAGCGGTGCTGACGATCCAGACCGATGAGCGCACGGCCATCGTCGCCCTGACCCACGATCCGCGTCTGGATGACATGGCGCTGCTGACGGCCCTGGACTCCAAGGCTTTCTATGTCGGTGCACTGGGCTCAAGGGTCAACAGCCTCAAGCGTCGGGATAACCTGGCTCAGCTAGGCTTGTCGCCACAGGCCATCGACCGGCTGCACGGCCCGATTGGGTTGCACATCGGCAGCCACAGCCCGGCGGAAATCGCCTTGTCGCTGTTGGCCGAAATTGTGGCGATCAAGAATGGCGTCGAACTCAAGCAGAAGAAGCCGTTGCAGGAGGTCGTATGAGTGAAGCCATCGGCATCGTTGTCGTGGCGGCGGGACAGGGCAGTCGTTTCAGGCAGGTGGCGGGGGCGGACAAGGACAAGTTACTGGCTGATTGCACGGGGCGAGACGGCGCGGTTCGCTCCGTCATCGAGCAAGTCCTGGTGAACCTGCCTGCTTCGCTGGGGAGGCGTGTGCTGGTGACCACCGAAGATCGTCCCCAGGTGATACGCATGGCTCAGGCGTACGGCTTCGAGATTGTATTGATCGAGTCTGCCGGGATGGGCGACAGCATTGCTGCCGGGGTGACGGCGTGTCCGGAGCTTGATGGCTGGTTGATTGTGCTGGGGGATATGCCGTTTATCCTGCCGTCGAGTATTGATCAGGTGCTGACAGGGATAGCTGACGATTGCGTCAGCGTGCCGGTGCATGAGGGCACGTTTGGGCATCCGGTGGGGTTTGGTCGCCACTTTGGTCCGGGGTTGATGGCGTTGTCCGGTGATCATGGTGCCAAGCCGTTGTTTGCGCAGGGCCGGGTGGTCGAGGTGGCCGTGGATGACCCCGGGGTGTTGTGGGATGTGGATGTCCCGGAGAAATTGATCTTCAAGTAGCTTCAGCACAAGTTCCCTGTGGGAGCGAGCTCGCTCGCGATTGCTGTTTTACATTCAACATTTATGCAAGCTGATCCTCCGCCATCGCGAGCAAGCTCGCTCCCACATTGGATTCTGGTGATTTACGAACAGATATAAAAAAGCCCCGCCTGGATTACCAGGCGGGGCTTTTTAGTAGCCGATGGAATCAGACGAGAGGTTTAGGCTCGTGTTCTTTTTCCAGGGCTTGTTCGTGTTGCTCTACCGCTTCCTGTACGGAGCGTGGTGCCTCTTCGATGACCGATTCGGCAGCAGGTGCCGATTCGATCACTTCAGCTGCAACCGGTGCAGGTTCGGAAGCCGGAGCCGCTTCAGCCGGAGCAGCAGCGGCAGCCAGTTCGGCTTCCTTCTTCAGACGCTCTTCTTCACGCTTGCGACGACGCACTTCACGCGGGTCGTTGGGCGCACGACCGCTCGGGGTCAGGGCGCTGACAGGGGCAGCTTCGACTTGCGGCGCAACCACTTCAGCCACAACCGGCGCTTCCACGACCGGAGCAGGCTCGGCGGCAGCAACCACTGGCTCGGAGACTATCGCTTCAGCAACCGGGGCTTGCGCAACAGGTGCTGGAGCTTCGACAGCTACCGGCTCGGCAACCCAGTTGAACGCGGTTTGTTCTTCGCGAACTTCACGAACAGCTTCGGTTACGGTTTCGCTGGAGGTTTCGACAGCTGGCTCGGCGGCAAACACTGGTTCGGCGACAGCGGCAGCTTCAACCACAGGCTGTGCTTCTTCGCGAACCGGAGCCACTTCGATTTCCGGCGCGGCGGTGGCTTCGACCGGAGTCGTTGCTTCAACCACAGGTGCTTCAACCGCAGCTGTTTCCAGAGTAGCGGCAGTGGCGCGTTCGGCTTGCTCGTGGGCTTGTGCTTCAGCCGGAGCGCTGATCACGGTGCTGGCAACGGCTGCGGTAACAGCCAGGCCGGCGGCCAGATCGGAAGTGCTTGGCGCTTCGTTGCGTTCAGCAGCTTCGTTACCTTCACCGGCTTCGGACTCTTCCGAACCTTCGATCACGTTGCCGTTGGCATCACGCTGACGCTCGCGACGGTTGCTGCGACGACGCTGGCCACGGGAGCGGCGGCGTGGGCGATCGCCTTCGGCGCCTTCCTGACCGTCTTCCTGCAGTTGCTCTTCGTTGGTCACCAGTTCTTCTTCGGCAACGGCAGCCGCTTGCTCGGCACGTGGTTGACGTTCTTCACGCGGTGGGCGTGGAGCGCGTTCTTCACGTGGCTGGCGAGCTGGACGCTCTTCAGCGGTAACGGCAGCGGTCGCGACAGCGGCAGCGGCAGCTGGAGTGGCATCCAGAGGCTCACGCAGTTCACGAACCGGACGCTCTTCGCGGTCGCCTCGTGGCTTGCGATCTTCGCGTGGAGCGCGCGGGGCACGTTCTTCACGAGGGGCGCGTGGTGCGCGCTCTTCACGAGGTGCGCGTTCTTCGCGAGCAACAACCGGCGTTTCTTCACGAGCTTCACGTGGCTCACGTGGTGCACGTTCTTCGCGCGGTGCACGTTCTTCACGAGGCTTGCGTTCTTCATCGCGGCGACCGTTACGGTTGCGGCTCTGCTGACGACCGTTGCGACGCTCTTCGTTGCGGGCCGGACGCTCGGTGGTCGCTGGTTTTTCAACCACAACCGGAGCGACAGGCTCTTCCTTGGTCGCGAACAGGCTGACCAGCGACTTCACCAGGCCCTTGAACAGGCTTGGCTCTGGCGCGGCGACCGGTGCAGCCACTGGCGCAGGAGCAACGACTTCGGTCGGAACCGGAGCGTTGGCGCGGGCCGGAGCGGTCTTGACCGCAGCTTCCTGGCGAACCAGGGTGCGGGTCGCGGCGGCTGGCTGGACTTCTTCGACTTCGGCAGCGGCAGCAGCGATTTCGTAGCTGGACTGGCCGACCGCGGCTTCCGGGCTGTCATCGCGCAGACGCTGAACTTCGAAGTGCGGCGTTTCGAGGTGGTCGTTCGGCAGGATGACGATGCGGGCACGGGTGCGCAGTTCGATCTTGGTGATCGAGTTGCGTTTTTCGTTGAGCAGGAACGCAGCGACCGGGATCGGCACTTGGGCGCGAACTTCGGCGGTACGGTCTTTCAGGGCTTCTTCTTCGATCAGGCGCAGGATCGCCAGCGACAGCGATTCAACGTCACGGATGATGCCGGTGCCGTTGCAACGCGGGCAGACGATGCCGCTGCTTTCGCCAAGCGATGGACGCAGGCGTTGACGGGACATTTCCAGCAGGCCGAAGCGCGAGATGCGACCGACTTGTACGCGAGCGCGGTCGGCTTCCAGGCATTCGCGGACTTTCTCTTCCACGGCGCGCTGGTTCTTGGCAGGGGTCATGTCGATGAAGTCGATGACGATCAGGCCGCCGATGTCGCGCAAGCGCAACTGACGGGCAATTTCTTCGGCGGCTTCAAGGTTGGTCTGCAGGGCGGTTTCTTCGATGTCGCTGCCTTTAGTGGCGCGCGCCGAGTTGATGTCGATGGACACCAGGGCTTCGGTCGGATCGATAACGATGGAACCACCGGAAGGCAGTTCGACGACGCGCTGGAAAGCGGTCTCGATCTGGCTTTCGATCTGGAAACGGTTGAACAGCGGAACGCTGTCTTCGTACAGCTTGATCTTGCTGGCGTACTGCGGCATCACCTGACGGATGAAGGTCAGGGCTTCGTCCTGGGCTTCAACGCTGTCGATCAGCACTTCGCCGATGTCCTGGCGCAGGTAATCGCGGATGGCGCGGATGATCACGTTGCTTTCCTGATAGATCAGGAACGGCGCGGAGCGATCCAGCGAGGCTTCTTTGATGGCGGTCCACAGTTGCAGCAGGTAATCGAGGTCCCACTGCATTTCTTCGCTGCTGCGGCCAAGGCCGGCAGTGCGCACGATCAGACCCATGTCAGCCGGGGCAACCAGGCCGTTCAGGGCTTCACGCAGTTCGTTGCGCTCTTCACCTTCGATGCGACGGGAAATACCGCCGGCACGCGGGTTGTTCGGCATCAGCACCAGGTAACGACCGGCCAGGCTGATGAAGGTGGTCAGGGCTGCGCCCTTGTTGCCACGTTCTTCTTTTTCGACCTGAACGATGACTTCCTGGCCTTCGCTCAGGACGTCCTTGATGTTGACGCGGCCTTCAGGGGCTTTCTTGAAGTATTCGCGGGAGATTTCTTTGAGGGGCAGGAAGCCATGGCGCTCAGAGCCGAAATCGACAAAGGCAGCCTCAAGGCTTGGTTCGATGCGAGTAATCCGGCCTTTATAGATGTTGGCCTTTTTCTGCTCGCGTGCACCGGATTCGATGTCCAGGTCGTAGAGGCGTTGGCCATCTACCAGTGCAACACGCAACTCTTCGGGTTGAGTTGCGTTAATCAGCATTCTTTTCATGTAGTACCGTCGGTTTCCGGGCTGCCGGAAACGGCGTTCGGCACACACGACTTCTCATGGTCGGTGTCAGGTGCGTCGGGAGTGGTTGGCCATTCCCGTGTCCAGCGATGTCTGGCCAATTGGGCCGTTATCGCGACGTACGCGTCCTGCTTGCTGTGGCTACTTAAGCACTCAGTCAGGAGGAGGAATCAACCAGCGGCTGTGGACGAGATGAAGCGTCTTGATAAAGCCTATTGCTACACAGTCCAGCGGTTGTGCATCTCCACCCTACACGTATCCCTGATAATTCGGGTGCTGCCGCGCGCAGAATCCGCAGCGGGTTGGCATTTACCGTGAGCTCCGAAGGGGGAGGTCACGCATCATGGCTAATTTAGGCGGTGTTTCCGAAGCGTTCGCTCGGGGTCGTTCGTCGCTGACTGCACTTTGTGAACTGGCCGTGAATATTGGCTCGCAAGGCGAGTGAAAACTCTGCTTTGCCGCTTGATTCAGGCCTCATGTCACCTGCGCTCGTTACAGCTGCAAACTCCACCGTTACGTAGCGAAAGCCCCGTAGGACGGCCTTGCGTCCTGGTGAATTGCGTTGGTCAGGGCCGGTTTTTGACCGTTAGTCCGCTGTCCAGGCCGCTTTTGGCGGCGTTCGCGACTATAGCAGCAATGATTAAGTGCTTCAATTCCATAAAAAATTGTTATCATCCGCGACATGACGACTACTGCCCCTTCGACCCCAGCCGTACAACTGCTGGAGGTCTCGCCGGAATATGCCGGCCAACGTATTGATAACTTCCTTCTCGCTCGGCTCAAAGGCGTGCCCAAGACCTTGATTTACCGCATTTTGCGCAAAGGCGAAGTGCGAGTGAACAAAGGTCGGATCAAGCCCGAATACAAGCTGCAGGCGGGCGATATCGTGCGCGTGCCGCCTGTTCGCGTGCCTGAGCGCGACGAGCCTGTCCCGCTGGCCCAGGGCCTGCTGCAGCGCCTTGAAGCGTCGATTGTCTTCGAGGACAAGGCGCTGATCGTGATCAACAAGCCTCCCGGCATCGCTGTTCACGGCGGTAGTGGCCTGACTTATGGCGTGATTGAAGCCTTTCGTCAGTTGCGTCCCGATTGCAAGGAGCTCGAGCTGGTTCACCGTCTCGACCGTGATACCTCCGGCCTGTTGATGATCGCCAAGAAGCGCAGCATGTTGCGCCACTTGCACACAGCCTTGCGCGGCGACGGTGTCGACAAGCGCTATATGGCGCTGGTTCGCGGTAACTGGGCGACATCGATCAAGCAAGTCCGGGCGTCGCTCGGCAAGAGCAATCTGCGCTCCGGCGAGCGTATGGTTGAGGTCGACGAGGAGGAGGGCAAGGAGTCCGTGACCGTGTTCAAGGTCCTGCGTCGCTTCGGTGACTTCGCCACCATGGTCGAAGCCAGGCCGATCACTGGCCGGACTCACCAGATTCGCGTTCACACCTTGCACGCCGGGCACTGCATCGCGGGCGATACCAAGTATGGCGATGAAGCGTTCAGCAAGGAAATTCGCGACCTGGGCGGCAAACGCCTGTTCCTGCACGCCTACATGCTGACCGTGCCGCTGCCCGATGGTGGCGAGCTGAAGTTGCAGGCGCCTGTCGATGAAATGTGGGCCAAGACCGTGGAGCGCCTGAGTGTACCCCTCTGATTACAAGCTGCTGATTTTCGATTGGGACGGCACGCTCGCTGACTCCATTGGTCGGATTGTCGAGGCGATGCATGTCGCCTCCGAACGGTCCGGATTTCAGTTGCGCGATGATTTTGCCGTCAAAGGCATTATTGGCCTGGGCTTGCCTGAGGCCATTCGCACCTTGTATCCCGACATTGGCGATGCCGAACTCGTGGCGTTCCGTCAGCACTATGCCGATCATTACATCGCCTCCGAGGCCGTGCCTTCACCGCTGTTCGAGGGTGTGGTGGAGTCGATGGAGGCGTTTCGCGCCGAGGGTTATCATTTGGCCGTGGCGACGGGCAAGGCGCGTCGCGGGCTGGATCGGGTGCTCAAGTCTCACGGCTGGGAAGATTATTTCGATATCACCCGCGCCGCTGACGAAACCGCCAGCAAGCCCCATCCGCTGATGCTCGAGCAGATTCTGGCGCATTGCAGCGTTCGCCCGGAGCAGGCGCTGATGGTCGGCGATTCTTCGTTTGATCTGCAGATGGCGCGTAACGCCGGTATGGATTCGGTGGCGGTCAGCTATGGCGCGCAATCGATCGAGGCGCTGAAGTTGTTCGAGCCGGCACTGGCCATTGACCATTTTTCAGAATTGCATGCCTGGCTGAGTCAGCGGGCTTAATCGTTTTTTGCTGGGGTAGATGTCATGACCGACGAATGGAAAGCGCCCGCCAAGGCGAGCGCGGAGAGCGGTGACGAGAAAAGCTGGAAGCTGCTGGAAAAAACCTTGCTGGCCAGTGTGCAGGAGCAGCGCCGTTCTCGTCGCTGGGGGATTTTCTTCAAGCTGCTGACCTTTGTTTACCTGTTTGCCGCGCTGGTCCTGTTCACGCCGCTGATGGACATGGAAAAAAGCGCCACCCGCGGGTCCCATTACACCGCATTGATCGACGTGACCGGCATGATTGCCGACAAGGAGCCGGCCAGCGCTGACAACATTGTAGGCAGCTTGCGTGCGGCGTTCGAGGACGAAAAGGTCAAGGGTATTATCCTGCGTATCAACAGCCCGGGCGGCAGTCCGGTGCAGTCGGGTTACGTGTACGACGAAATCGTCCGTTTGCGCGGTCTGCACCCGGACACCAAGGTGTATGCGGTGATTTCGGACCTGGGCGCGTCCGGTGCCTACTACATCGCCAGTGCGGCAGATCAGATCTACGCCGATAAGGCGAGTCTGGTGGGTTCCATTGGTGTGACGGCGGCCGGGTATGGTTTCGTCGGCACCATGGAGAAGCTTGGCGTTGAGCGTCGGACCTATACGTCGGGCGAGCACAAATCATTCCTCGATCCGTTCCAGCCGCAGAAGCCCGAAGAAACCCAGTTTTGGCAGGGCGTGCTTGATACGACTCACCAGCAGTTCATCAACAGCGTCAAGAAAGGGCGTGGGGATCGCATCAAGGACAAGGAGCATCCAGAGCTGTTCTCCGGTCTGGTCTGGAATGGCGAGCAGGCGTTGCCGCTGGGCCTGATCGATGGTCTGGGCAATGCCAGTTCGGTTGCGCGCGATGTGATTGGCGAGAAGGAGTTAGTGGATTTCACCGTTCAGGAGTCGCCGTTCGACCGCTTCTCGAAAAAACTCGGTGCCAGCGTTGCCGAGCAATTGGCGATGTGGATGGGCTTTCACGGTCCATCGCTGCGCTGATCCTCTGCGGCATAAAAAAAACCGGCCTTCATGGCCGGTTTTTTACATTCGCGCGGTCTGTTTTGCGGTGCTCAGGGTATTTGCACACCTTCGGCCAGCAGCATGTCGATCAGGCGAATCAGCGGCAGGCCTATCAGGCTGGTGGCGTCAGGGCCTTCGGTGCTTTGAAACAGGCTGACCCCTAAACCTTCGGCCTTGAAGCTGCCAGCGCAGTCGTAGGGCTGTTCGGCGCGCAGATAGCGTTCTATGCGCACCGGGTCGAGCGTGCGCATGTGAACGGTGAAGGGTACACAGTCGACCTGGCAATCGCCGGTCTGGCTGTTGAGCAGCGCCAGGCCGGTGAGAAAGGTGACGCTGGCACCGCTCGAGGCCAGCAGTTGTTCGCGGGCTTTATCGAAGGTGTGGGGTTTGCCGATAATCCTGTCGCCGAGTACGGCGACCTGGTCGGAACCGATAATCAGATGAGCGGGGTGGCTGGCGGCAAGCGCCAGGGCTTTCTCTTTGGCGAGGCGCTTGACCAGATCAATGGCAGGCTCGTCCGGACGATGGCTTTCGTCGATGTCCGGTGAGCTGCAAGTGAACGGCAGCTGCAGGCGGGCCAGCAATTCCCGGCGATACACTGAGCTTGAAGCGAGTAATAAAGGCAGCATGTGCATCTCCAAAGGGCAGGTGCGAATTCTAGCGGAGGCGTGCAAGTGACGGACAGGGCTGAATTTCCTTTGACATGGCTGGGGGCATCCCTATAATGCTGCGCCTATGTTGAATGACCCGATTCCACCTCACGTTGACCCGCGCAAATTGGCTGATCGTGGCACCACCCTTCAAGGTGAATTGCTGCTAGCCGATTTGGAGAGACTCTGCGACCCGCTTTCCGATACTGTCGGTACGGTGCAGGCTAAATTCGTTTTTGAACGAGATGAACGTAAATCTGTGGTAATTCACAGCTTTATCGACACCGAAGTCAAAATGGTTTGCCAGCGTTGTCTTGAGCTGGTCACCCTGCCGATCCATAGCGAATGCAGTTATGCTGTGGTGAAGGAGGGTGCGAATACCCAGTCGTTGCCGAAAGGTTATGACGTGCTGGAACTGGGCGAAGATCCATTGGATCTGCAGTCACTGATCGAGGAGGAGCTTTTGCTCGCCTTGCCCATTGTGCCTGCTCATCATCCGGAAGAATGCCAGCAGCCGGCGGGTCTCGATGAGCCCGAACCGAGCGAGGACGAGGTAACGCGGTCCAACCCGTTCAGTGTATTGGCGCAGTTAAAGCGTGACCCAAACGTTTAGGAGTTAATCAATTATGGCTGTTCAGCAGAACAAAAAATCCCGCTCTGCCCGTGACATGCGTCGTTCGCACGACGCCCTGACGGCAAGCACTCTGTCTGTAGAAAAAACCACCGGTGAAATTCACCTGCGTCACCACGTATCGCCAGAAGGCGTATACCGTGGCCGTAAAGTGATCGACAAGGGCGCTGACGAGTAATCACTTGTCTGCTCAAGTCATCGCGATTGACGCAATGGGCGGGGACTTCGGTCCCCGCAGCATTGTTCAGGCCAGCCTTGCTTGTCTGTCTGCTACGCCCTCGCTGCACCTGACCCTCGTCGGTCAACCGTCCCTTCTTGAAGAACTGCTCTCTGGCCAATCGGCTATGGATCGCGCGCGCCTGTCGATTGCTCCGGCATCCGAAGTCATCACCATGGACGAAAAGCCTGCCCAGGCACTGCGTGGCAAGCCCGATTCGTCGATGCGTGTGGCGCTCGAGTTGTTGCGCGATGGCAAGGTCCAGGCGTGTGTCAGTGCCGGCAATACCGGCGCGCTGATGGCGTTGTCGCGGTTTGTGCTCAAGACATTGCCGGGCATCGATCGTCCGGCGATGGTGGCGGCAATTCCGACGCAGAAGGGTTATTGCCAGTTGCTCGACTTGGGCGCCAACGTCGATTGCAGCGCCGAGCACTTGTTGCAGTTTGCGGTGATGGGCTCGGTGGCAGCAGAAACCCTGGGTATCGTTCGTCCGCGCGTGGCGTTGCTGAACATCGGTACCGAAGACATCAAGGGCAATCAACAGGTCAAGCTGGCCGCGACTTTGTTGCAGAGCGCTCGCGGTATCAACTACATCGGCTTTGTCGAAGGTGACGGTTTGTACCGGGGCGAGGCTGACGTGGTGGTGTGTGACGGCTTTGTCGGCAATATCCTGCTCAAGTCCAGCGAAGGCCTGGCGACCATGATTGCCGGGCGTATCGAGGCCTTGTTCAAGAAAAACCTCGCCTCAAAAATGGTCGGCGCGCTGGCGCTGCCGCTGATGAAGCGCCTGCAAGCCGATCTGGCGCCTGCGCGGCATAACGGCGCCAGTTTCCTCGGGTTGCAGGGGATTGTCGTGAAGAGCCATGGTTCTGCTGGCGTTCAGGGGTTTCAAAGTGCGATACAGCGTGCGGTGATCGAGATTCAGGAAAACCTGCCGGAGCGTATTCACGGCCGTCTGGAGGATTTGTTGCTTTAGGCGTTTTCGTCGGACAATGCTTAAATGTGACCGCTCAGTTCAATTGGCCATCCAACTGTCAGTTTCTTGCGTCCCCAAGGCGGGGCGTCAATTCTCCGACGACAAGATCATTAGGGGCTCGTTACATGTCTGCTTCCCTCGCATTCGTCTTTCCAGGACAGGGTTCGCAGTCCCTCGGCATGCTGGCCGAGTTGGGCGCGCAACATCCGATCGTCCTCGAAACATTCAAAGAAGCTTCCGATGCTCTGGGTTACGACCTGTGGGCACTGACCCAGCAAGGGCCGGAAGAGCAACTCAATCAAACCGATAAAACCCAGCCGGCCATTCTGACCGCCTCGATTGCCTTGTGGCGTCTGTGGCTGGCTGAAGGCGGCGCGCGTCCGGCTTACGTTGCCGGTCACAGTCTGGGTGAGTACAGCGCACTGGTTGCCGCGGGCAGCCTGACGCTAGGCGATGCCGTCAAACTGGTTGAGCGTCGTGGTCAACTGATGCAGGAAGCCGTTCCGGCCGGGCAGGGTGGCATGGCCGCTATCCTCGGTCTGGACGATGCTGATGTGCTGGCCGCCTGTGCCGAAGCGGCGCAAGGCGAAGTGGTCAGCGCGGTGAACTTCAATTCCCCGGGCCAGGTGGTAATCGCTGGCGCCAAGGCGGCGGTCGAGCGCGCCATTGAAGGATGCAAGGCCCGTGGCGCCAAGCGCGCCATGCCATTGCCAGTGAGCGTGCCATCGCACTGCGAGCTGATGCGTCCGGCAGCCGAGCGCTTCGCCGAGTCGATCGCTGCGATCGACTGGCAGGCGCCGCAGATCCCTGTGGTACAGAACGTCAGCGCCGGCGTGCCGGCCGATCTGGAAACCCTCAAGCGCGATCTGCTCGAGCAGCTCTACAAACCTGTGCGCTGGGTCGAATCGGTCCAGGCACTGGCTGCCAAGGGCGCGACCCAACTGGTCGAGTGCGGTCCTGGCAAGGTGCTGGCCGGCCTGAACAAACGTTGCGCCGAAGGCGTGTCGACATCCAATCTTAATACCCCAGACGCTTTCGCTGCCGCCCGTGCAGCGCTGGCCTGAATCAGGAGAAACTTGCATGAGTCTGCAAGGTAAAGTTGCACTGGTCACCGGTGCGAGCCGCGGTATCGGTCAGGCCATTGCCCTGGAGCTGGGTCGTCAGGGCGCCATCGTTGTGGGCACCGCGACTTCCGCTTCTGGCGCCGAGCGTATTGCCGCCACCCTGAAAGAAAATGGTATTCAAGGCACTGGCATGGAACTCAATGTCACCAGCGACGAATCCGTTGCGGCGGTGCTGGCGAGCATTTCTGCGCAGTTTGGTGCGCCGGCGATCCTGGTCAATAATGCCGGTATCACCCGCGATAATCTGATGATGCGCATGAAAGATGACGAATGGCATGATGTCGTCGATACCAACTTGAACAGTCTGTTCCGCCTGTCCAAGGGCGTTTTGCGCGGTATGACCAAAGCCCGTTGGGGACGAATTATCAGTATTGGTTCGGTTGTGGGTGCCATGGGCAACGCAGGCCAAGTAAACTACGCAGCCGCCAAGGCCGGTCTGGAAGGTTTCAGCCGTGCACTGGCGCGTGAAGTCGGTTCGCGTTCGATTACGGTAAACTCGGTGGCCCCAGGGTTCATCGACACCGATATGACCCGTGAACTGCCTGAGGCACAGCGTGAAGCCCTGCAGACGCAGATTCCGCTGGGTCGTCTGGGACAAGCTCAAGAGATCGCGTCTGTGGTCGCTTTTCTTGCATCCGACGGTGCGGCTTACGTTACTGGGGCTACAATCCCGGTGAACGGCGGGATGTACATGAGTTAAATGTGACGGATTGCTTCAAAAAAATGTCATACGAGCTGTCTAAAATCCGTTATAAAGCTGCAATCTATTTATAGGCAGAGGGCCGCCGGGTTTGAGGAGTGAAGCTTTCAGTTGAAATGCTGAAAAGTCTTTCTATACACTTACCCACTGGCCAGCTGCCTGAATTTGTCCATTAGGAGTGAAAACAAGGTATGAGCACCATCGAAGAGCGCGTCAAGAAAATCGTTGCCGAGCAACTGGGCGTTAAAGAAGAAGAAGTGGTCAACACTGCTTCCTTCGTTGAAGACCTGGGTGCTGACTCCCTTGACACCGTTGAGCTGGTGATGGCTCTTGAAGAGGAATTCGAGACCGAAATCCCTGACGAAGAAGCTGAGAAGATCACTACAGTACAAGCCGCAATCGATTACGTTACTAACCACCAGGCTTAATAGCTTGTAATCGTTGCTAGCTGTCATGGAAAAACCGCACTGCCATCACGGCGTGCGGTTTTTTCTTTAGGCCTGATGCAAAGTCGTCATTTGAAAAAGGAGAGTGCTGTGTCGCGTAGACGCGTCGTAGTCACCGGTATGGGTATGTTGTCGCCACTGGGCACGGATGTGCCGAGCAGTTGGCAGGGCATTCTGGCTGGCCGCAGTGGCATTGGTCTGATCGAACACACCGACCTTTCTGCCTATTCCACCCGTTTTGGCGGCTCGGTAAAGGGCTTCAATGTCGAGGAATACCTGTCGGTCAAGGAAGCTCGCAAGCTCGACCTGTTCATTCAGTACGGTCTGGCCGCAGGTTTTCAGGCTGTACGCAATGCCGGTCTGGAAGTCACCGACGCCAACCGTGAGCGCATCGGCGTGGCCATGGGTTCCGGTATTGGCGGTTTGACCAATATCGAAGAAACCAGCCGCACGCTGCATGATTCCGGCCCACGACGGATTTCTCCGTTTTTCGTGCCTGGCTCGATCATCAATATGATTTCCGGTTTCCTGTCCATTCACCTGGGTGCACAGGGACCTAACTACGCCATCGCCACAGCCTGTACCACCGGTACGCACTGCATCGGTATGGCGGCACGCAACATCATGTACGACGAAGCTGACGTGATGATTGCCGGCGGCGCCGAGATGGCGGCTTGCGGTCTGGGCATGGGCGGCTTCGGTGCCTCCCGCGCGCTGTCGACCCGCAACGACGAGCCAACCCGCGCCAGCCGTCCATGGGACAAGGGCCGTGACGGCTTCGTGTTGTCCGACGGTGCCGGTGCTCTGGTTCTCGAAGAACTGGAACACGCCAAGGCGCGTGGCGCGACCATCTATGCCGAGCTGATCGGCTTTGGCACCAGTGGCGATGCCTACCACATGACTTCGCCGCCCGCCGATGGCGCCGGTGCCGCGCGTTGCATCACCAATGCCTTGCGCGACGCGAAGATCAATGGCGATCAGGTCCAGTACATCAATGCCCACGGCACGTCCACTTCGGCCGGCGACCTCGCTGAAGCGTGTGCGATCAAGTCGGTGTTTGGCGATCACGCCTACAAACTGGCCGTCAGTTCGACCAAGTCCATGACCGGTCACTTGCTGGGTGCGGCGGGCGCGGTCGAGGCGATCTTCAGCGTGCTGGCGATCAACAGCCAGGTGGCGCCACCGACCATCAACCTCGACGAACCGGACGAAGGTTGCGATCTCGATTTCGTACCTCACACCGCGCGCAACATGGACATTGATGTGGTGCTGTCCAACTCCTTCGGTTTTGGCGGTACCAATGGCTCGCTGGTGTTCCGCCGGTTCGCTGACTGATGGATAGCTGGGTCGACGGTCAGCCGGCTGACGCTTTGTCGCTGAAGGATCGCGGCCTGGCTTACGGCGATGGTCTGTTCGAGACAATTGCGGTCAAGAGCGGGCAACCGTTATTGCTGGACCGGCATCTGTCGCGTCTGGCCGATGGCTGTTCGCGCCTGGCAATCACTGCCGATCACGAACTGATCCGCAGTGAGCTGCTGGCCTACGCCAAAGCGCTGGGTGAAGGCGTGCTCAAGCTCATCCTTACGCGCGGTGACAGTCTGCGTGGGTATGCGCCCGATCCCTCGGCTCAGGCCCGACGCATTCTGCAGGGCAGTCCTCCCTCAGCTTATCCTGCCGTGCATGGCGAGCAGGGCGTTCGCCTGTTCCCCTGCGCGACACGATTGTCCGGGCAGCCATTGCTTGCAGGACTCAAGCACCTGAACCGTCTCGAACAAGTGATTGCTCGCGCTGAATGGCAAGATACGGATCACGCTGAAGGATTGATGCTCGATCAGGCCGGTCGGGTGATCGAGGGCGTGTTCAGCAATCTGTTCCTGGTGCGCGAAGGCGTGTTGATAACGGCCGATTTGAAACGCTGTGGCGTGGCCGGCGTGATGCGTGCCGAATTATTGTTTCAAGCCAAATCATTGGGGATCCCCACCCAAATCACTGACATCAGCCTTGATCAGCTGCAATGGGCTGACGAAGTCTTTGTCTGTAATAGCGTGTATGGCGTTTGGCCGGTGCGCGCCTTTGCAGCTCTGAGCTGGCCGGTTGGGCCGCTCACCCGTAAACTCCAAACCATTGCCCGCGCGCTACTGGATGCTTGATACGTGAGACGTAAACTCTTGCTGCTGCTGGAAACCGGATTGGTTCTGGCGGGACTGTGTCTGGGCGCTGCCGCCTGGAAAATCCATTCGGCGCTGGAACAGCCGCTGAATATTTCCCAGGAACAGTTGCTGGATGTGCCCAAGGGCACGACGCCGACCCGCACTTTTTATCGACTCGAAGCCGATGGCATCATCAAGGATGCTTTCTGGCTGCGTGTTTATTGGCGGTTCAATCTGACCCGGCAACCTTTGCATAAAGGCGAGTACCGCATGCAGCCTGGCATGACCGTCGAAGGCTTGATCGATGAGTGGAAGCGCGGTGACATCGTGCAGTACAGCCTGACACTGGTTGAAGGCTGGAACTTCCATCAGGTCCGTGCGGCCCTGGCCAAGGATGAAAAACTCGAGCAGACCCTGAACGGTTTGAGCGATAGCGAAGTGATGGACAAGCTTGGCCACACCGGGATTTTTCCGGAGGGACGATTCTTTCCCGACACTTACCGCTTCGTGCGCGGGATGAGCGACGTCGAGTTGCTGAAAAAAGCCTACGATCGTCTCGACGAAGTCCTTGCCAAGGAGTGGGAACAGCGCGCCGCGGATGTGCCGTACACCGAACCCTATCAGGCGCTGATCATGGCCTCGTTGGTGGAAAAGGAAACCGGTGTGCCGCAAGAACGCGGGCAGATCGCCGGTGTGTTCGTGCGGCGTATGGCGATGGGCATGTTGCTGCAGACCGATCCTACGGTGATCTACGGCCTCGGTGAGCGCTACAGTGGCAAGCTGACTCGCGCCCACCTCAAGGAAGCGACGCCTTATAACACCTACATGATTTCGGGCCTGCCGCCGACACCGATCGCGATGGTCGGCCGCGAGGCGATCCATGCGGCATTGAACCCGGTGGCCGGCAACAGTCTGTATTTTGTTGCGCGCGGTGACGGCAGTCATGTGTTCTCCGATGATCTGGAGGCCCATAACAATGCGGTGCGCGAGTTCCAGCTCAAGCGCCGTGCCGATTATCGCTCCAGCCCGGCACCGGCCTCGGCGCCCGAAACGTCGAGTGGTGAAACCCCGAATACCGGTACCCCGGACGCGCAGGCTCCGATTCCGGCGGCTTCCCCTAATCCCGATCCCGAAGCTTTGCCACCATCAGCGCCACAAGAGGCGCAGAAAGAACCCGCTGCTGTACCCGCTCCGGCACCTGAGCCCGTGCCGGATACCGCGGCGCCGCAAAACCCGCAATGACTTTGATTAAGGACCGCCTGTGACTGGCTTGTTTATTACCCTGGAAGGCCCGGAAGGCGCCGGCAAGAGCACCAATCGCGAATACCTGGCCGAGTGCCTGCGCGCTGCCGGTATCGAGGTCGTGCTAACCCGCGAGCCCGGAGGCACGCCTTTGGCCGAGCGTATCCGCGAGGTGTTGTTGGCCCCAGTCGATGAAGTCATGAACCCGGACACCGAGTTGTTGCTGGTGTTTGCCGCGCGAGCCCAGCATCTGGCCGAAGTAATTCGCCCGGCGCTGGCGCGGGGTGCGGTTGTTTTGTGTGATCGATTTACCGATTCGACTTATGCGTATCAGGGAGGCGGTCGCGGCTTGTCGCTTGCGCGCATCGCGACCCTGGAAACCTTTGTCCAGGGCGATTTGCGTCCGGACCTGACACTGATCTTCGATCTGCCGGTGGAAGTAGGCCTGGCCCGCGCCAGCGCGCGCGGCCGGCTGGATCGCTTCGAGCTTGAAGGGCGTGCGTTTTTCGATGCCGTGCGCAGCGCGTTCCTGGCGCGTGCCAAAGCGGATCCTTCGCGTTATGTCTTGATCGATGCCGCTCAGTCGTTGACACAGGTCCAACGCTCTCTGGACGCCTTGTTGCCACGGCTGCTGGAGCTGACCCGTGGCTGAAGCCTATCCATGGCAGGACGGCCTCTGGCAACAGTTGGCCGGGCGCACGCAACATGCTCATGCCTATCTGCTGCATGGCCCGGCCGGGATCGGCAAGCGGGCGCTGGCCGAACGGTTGATGGCCAGCCTGTTGTGCCAGCGTCCGACTGCTCAGGATGCGTGCGGCGAATGCAAATCGTGCCTGCTGCTCAAGGCCGGCAGTCATCCCGACAATTACATCCTGGAACCGGAAGAGGCCGACAAGGCGATCAAGGTCGATCAGGTGCGTGATCTGGTGAGCTTTGTGGTGCAGACCGCACAAATGGGCGGGCGCAAGGTGGTGTTGATCGAGCCGGTCGAGTCGATGAACATCAACGCCGCGAACGCCTTGCTCAAAAGCCTTGAAGAACCGTCCGGCGACACCGTTTTGCTGCTGGTCAGCCACCAGCCCAGCCGTTTGTTGCCGACCATCAAGAGCCGCTGTGTGCAGCAGGCCTGCCCGCTACCGAATCAAGCGATGAGTCTGGCCTGGCTGGCCAAGGCCTTGCCGGACAGCTCGGAAGAAGAACGCGTCGAACTGCTCACCCTGGCTGCCGGTTCGCCGCTTGGCGCGGTCAAATTGCAAACCCAGGGCGTGCGCGAACAGCGAGCGTTGGTGGTCGAAGGGGTGAAGAGGTTGCTCAAACAGCAACAATCGCCGACGCAGTTGGCCGAAGAATGGAAAACCATTCCGCAGTTGCTGTTGTTCGACTGGTTCTGCGATTGGTCGAGCCTGATCCTGCGCTATCAGTTGACCCAGGATGAAGAAGGCCTCGGGTTGACCGACATGCGCAAGGTCATTCAATACCTGGCGCAGAAGTCGGCTCAGGAGAAAGTCTTGAGTATTCAGGACTGGATCCTTGCCCAGCGTCAGAAAGTCATGAGCAAAGCCAACCTCAATCCGGCGTTGCTGCTGGAGGCGCTGCTGGTGCAATGGGCATCCTTGCCTACCCAGAAGTGATCGTCTGGGCATAGACTCAGGTCATCAGTAACGGAGGTGCGCATGAATGAAGCCGTGAATCCGGGGCCGCGCAACGGCATTTTGTCCCTGACCATCAAGGACAAGTCGGTGCTTTATGCGGCTTACATGCCGTTCATCAAGAACGGCGGCTTGTTTATCCCGACCAACAAGAGCTACAAATTGGGCGATGAGGTATTCATGCTGCTGAACCTGATGGATGAGTCGGAGAAGATTCCGGTGGCCGGTAAAGTCGCCTGGATTACGCCCAAAGGTGCACAGGGCAACCGGGCTGCCGGGGTCGGCGTGCAGTTCAACGACGGCGACAACACCGCGCGCAGCCGAATCGAAACCCATCTGGCCGGAGCCCTTAAGTCCGACCGTCCCACTCATACGATGTAAGTTGCAGCCCTTTTATGCTCGTAGATTCCCATTGTCACCTCGATCGTCTTGACCTTGCCGCCCACGACGGCTCACTCGATGCTGCGCTCGATGCGGCCCGGGGGCGCGGGGTCGGTCACTTTCTATGTATCGGTGTCAGCGTCGACAACGCCGCGGACGTCAAAGCCCTGGCTGAACGTTATGACGATGTCGATTGTTCGGTAGGCGTGCATCCTCTGGATGTGCAGCCGGGTGCCGCGCCGGCGCTTGACTGGCTGTTGCGCGAACTCAATCACCCGCGTGTGGTGGCGATTGGTGAAACCGGTCTGGATTATCACTACGAGCCAGAAGCGGCAGAGTTGCAGCAGGAGTCGTTCCGTCTGCATCTACAGGCGGCCCGGCAAACCGGCAAGCCCGTGATCATCCACACCCGCGGTGCCCGCGCCGACACGCTGAACCTTCTGCGCGAGGCAGCGTTGCCTCAGGCGGGTGTGCTGCATTGCTTCACGGAAGATTGGGATATGGCCAAAGCAGCGCTGGATATGGGCTATTACATTTCCCTGTCCGGCATTGTCACTTTTCGCAATGCCGATGCACTGCGCGATGTTGCCAGCAAGGTGCCGGCTGATCGGTTATTGGTGGAAACCGACTCGCCGTATCTCGCGCCGATCCCTCATCGCGGCAAGCCGAACCTGCCGCAGTACGTTCGCGAGGTAGCGGAATTTCTGGCAATGTTGCGAGGCGAGTCCTACGAGCGATTTGCCGCGCAAACCACTGAAAACTTCAAGCGGCTGTTTCCGCTGGCGCATGTGAAAGGTTAAATCGCAGGCAAAAAAAACCCGGGTTCTGGGGGGTGAATCCGGGTTAAGACCATTAGGAGTAAAACAAAGGCACGCGGTCCGTTGGTACCTATATCGGCGCGACACTTGGGGGAGATGCCCCGCCGACAGTTGAAGTATTGATCAGTATTGCGCCGAGTCCAGTTTACCGGCCCTGATTTTTAAACAATTTTGGAATACGGGCGCTTCAGAAGAGTTCTCATCAATGGACGATCCTTTCTGAAATCATCAAGAAACACAGATATGGTCGGATGATCCGTGCATTTTTGCGTAAGTTAGGCATAATACGCGGCTTCGAATTTTGACCCCTACAGACCTTTTCTTATGCATAAAGAACCTCGTAAGGTCCGTGAGTTTCGTCGCCGCGAGCAAGAAATTCTCGATACCGCGCTCAAGCTGTTCCTCGACCAGGGTGAAGACAGTGTCACCGTCGAGATGATTGCTGATGCCGTCGGTATCGGTAAAGGCACGATCTACAAGCACTTCAAATCCAAGGCCGAGATCTACCTGCGCCTGATGCTCGACTACGAGCGTGATTTGAACGAGCTGTTGCATTCGGCCGATGTCGACAAGGACAAGGAAGCCCTGTCCCGGGCTTACTTCGAATTCCGCATGCGCGACCCGCAACGCTATCGTTTGTTCGATCGCCTGGAAGAGAAGGTGGTCAAGGGCAATCAGGTGCCTGAGATGGTCGAGGAGCTGCACAAGATCCGCGCCTCGAACTTTGAACGCCTGACCTTGCTGATCAAGGGCCGGATCAGCGAAGGCAAGCTCGAAGACGTGCCACCATACTTCCATTACTGCGCATCCTGGGCGCTGGTGCACGGCGCTGTTGCGCTGTATCACTCGCCGTTCTGGAGCAACGTGCTGGAAGATCAGGAAGGCTTTTTCCAGTTCCTGATGGACATTGGTGTGCGCATGGGCAACAAACGCAAGCGCGATACCGACACGCCGAGCAGCTGAACCATTCAGTCGCCTTATTGCGCCATGTTTTTGCTATATGGCGCAGTACCTCAGGAATATACTCAGGTATAGGACTTGCTAAAACTTGATTTGTGAGTCAAGTTTTGTGCGTTCAAATTCCTTTTGCCGGAGTGATCCATGATCGTTGACCGTCAAGGCAGGCGTTTTCGCAATTTGCGGATCAGTCTGACTTCAGCCTGCAATTACGCTTGTACCTATTGCGTGCCTAACGGCAAGCGCCTGGTGGCTGCGCAGGATGAATTGTCGGCCGAGGCCATGGCGCGCGGCGTGGCTTATTTGATCGAAGCCGCCGGCATCGAGCGTTTGCGTATCACCGGTGGCGAACCACTGGTCAGCCCCAAACTCGAAGCCTTCATGACAGCTGTCGGCAAGATGGGCCTGGAAGACATCAGTCTGACCACCAATGGTCAGCTGCTGGCGAAAAAACTGCCCTTGCTGGTGGATGCCGGCATTCGCCGCATCAACGTTTCCCTCGATACCCTGGATGCCAGTGCCTTTCGCAGCATTGCCCGTGGCGGCGATCTGGCGACCGTGCTCGATGGTATGGATCAGGCCAAGGCCGCTGGCCTCAAAATCAAGGTCAACATGGTGCCGTTGCGTGGCCAAAATCTCGATCAGGTGATGCCGCTGCTCGATTACTGCCTTGAGCAGGGCTATGAGTTGCGCTTCATCGAACTGATGCGCATGGGTCACCTGGCCAGCGATAACAACGCCTTTCTGCAGCAGTTCGTCAGCCTTCAGCAGTTGCTGAGCCTGATTGGCGAGCGCTACGAATACCTGCAAGCCGACGCGCCCGTGGACGCCACTGCCGTGCGTTATGAAATTCCAGGGCTTGGGCATTTCGGCGTCATCGCCAACGAAAGCGTTCCCTTCTGCCGCACCTGTTCACGGCTGCGCCTGTCGTCCACGGGCTGGTTGCACGGTTGCCTGTCGTCGAGCAACCGTCACTATGTCGGAGACCTGCTGGACAAGCCGCGTCATCAGGCA
Source organism: Pseudomonas sp. fls2-241-R2A-110 (assembly GCF_030209165.1). Classification (NCBI taxonomy): domain Bacteria; kingdom Pseudomonadati; phylum Pseudomonadota; class Gammaproteobacteria; order Pseudomonadales; family Pseudomonadaceae; genus Pseudomonas; species Pseudomonas sp. fls2-241-R2A-110. The sequence goes on from NZ_JARVSN010000006.1 coordinate 43,875, forward strand.
TTGCCTGCGTTGCAGCGCCTTCTGGTCAAAGCCTTGGGGGACAAACAGGAAGTGGCGTTCTCCGGCGGCGCGACCATCATGAAGATCATCGGCGGCTGATGCGCCCTGTGAGGCACCCATACGCTTGAGCTGGCGCGGAAGCTGCATCCAATGGCCATTCGCCGGTTTTCCGTCACCGGCCTCTGGAGGGTAGGATGCGTAGCCTGGTTTTGCTGCTGGCCGTTTTGGCGCTTGGTGGCTGCATGAATGTCAGCGACATGGCTGAAGGGACTCGCTACCACATGAGCGATGCGGGGCTGTTGGATCACAGCGACAATCACCGCTCCAATAACCTGCGCATTCAGCCGGATTCATTCATCTACATCGCCCAGGGGGCTTTTGCACCGCCAGGCAGTGCCTACCCGCGGCCCAACGTGGTTGCTGAAGAAGCCTTCAATGGCTTTATCGAATACTTCCCGATGGTGCGCCGCGCCCGTGCGCCCGAAGGGCTCGACCAGGCCATGGGCGAAGCCCGTGCTGCCGGTGCCCATTATCTGCTCTACACCCGATTCGCCAAGGCCGACGACCGGATTGGCAACTCGGATGATTGGCTCGATCAGGAATACGTGGATCGACTTGGCATCGACAGCGGGGTGATTCAGATCATGTTGATCGAGACCAGCACCCAGTATTTGATTGATACTGCACGTATCAAGAGTCGTGGCGGTTTACTGACGTTCTACGACAACAAGCCAGAAGATCTGATTAGCCGGCCGCTGGAGCAATACGCGCGCGGCCTGATCGGGCTCAGCGACCAGTAATTCAAGGAGAACGCCATGAGTGGCCCGCAAAAAGCCAACGACTTGTTGGGGCAAATCCCCAAAACCAAAGGCTTGCCGCCGGTTCACTTGTGGAACCCCGACTTTTGCGGCGACATCGACATGCGCATTGCGCGCGACGGCACCTGGTATTACCTGGGCACGCCGATCGGGCGCAAGCCGATGGTCAAGCTGTTCTCCACTATCATTCGCCGCGACGGCGATGATTATTTTCTGATCACCCCGGTCGAGAAGGTGGGCATCAAGGTTGATGACGCGCCGTTTGTGGCGATTGCCCTGGAAGTGGAGGGCGAGGGCGAAGCCCAGCTCCTGCGCTTCACCACCAACGTCGACGAGGTTGCCGAAGCTGGCGCCGAACACCCGATCCGCGTGGTCATCGATCCGGTCACGCAAGAACCTGCGCCGTATGTGCATGTGCGCACCAACCTCGAAGCGCTGATCCACCGCAATGTGTTCTACCAACTGGTGGAGCTGGCGGTGAGCCGCGACATCGACGGACAACGCTGGCTCGGGGTGTGGAGCGGCGGTGAATTCTTCAAGATCGGTCTCGAACCGTAATCGCTCCCAGTTTGATTTTGTTCAAAAATCAAATTGACACCCAATCGTATGATGATTAGCGTGGACTCCCATCGCGAACGGCTTTTTGCCGTTCCTGCTTCGAGGTGCCCATGTCCAGCAGTTTTCATGCATCGACCGTCGATTGGCTGGGTTGCTGGATAGCCGCCGGCCAGGTCAAACCCGGCGAAACCATCAAGGTCGAAGCCGATCTCGGCGAACAACTCGGTGTCAGCCGCACGGTTATCCGCGAAGCCATCAAGACCCTGGTCGCCAAAGGCATGCTCGAAGTCGGGCCGAAGGTTGGCACACGGGTGTTGCCGGTGCGGCGCTGGAATCTCTTTGATCCGCAAGTCGTGGGCTGGCTGTCACGCAGCGGCTTGCCGGAAAACTTCGTCGACGACTTGCTCGACCTGCGCCGCACCATCGAGCCGATGGCGGTGCGCTGGGCCTGTGAACGAGCGACCGTCGAACAGGTGCAAGCCGTGCTTCAGGCCTATAACGCGTTGGAGCGAGCCGTCGACAGCGGCATCGATTACAACCGCGCCGACCAGTTCTTCCACGAATGCATCCTCGCTGCCAGCCACAATCAATTCATCGAGCAAATGGTCCCGGCCCTCGGCGCACTCTTGGCCGTGTCGTTTGAAGTGTCCGCCGCCGACCCGGACGAACTGCGCCGCACGCTGCCCATTCACAAAGACATGGCCGACGCCATCGCCGCCCGTGACTCCGCGCGCGGTGTCTGGGCGTGCATGACGCTGATCGATAACGCTGACCTGGCGATCAAGCGTTTCTACCCGAAAGTCATGGCCGACAAAAAAGCCAGCTGACAACAACGAACCTTGTGGGAGCGAGCCTGCTCGCGATAGCGGTTGAACATTCAGCGACCAAGTTGCCTGACACACCGCCATCGCGAGCAGGCTCGCTCCCACCTACAGTGCAACGCAGGAGGCTTCATGACGTGGAATGCGGTTACCGGACACCGTGCGCAACTGGGCGAAGCCCCGTTTTGGGATGCGCCGACGCAAGCGTTGTACTGGGTGGACATCGCCGGTCAGCAGGCGCTACGGCTGATCGGTGCCAATGTGCAGATCTGGCAGATGCCGGAGCACGTGTCCGCGTTCATTCCCTGCGAAAGCGGCGATGCGCTGGTGACGTTGAGCAGCGGAGTCTATCGACTCGATCTGGATTCGCCGGGACTTGAGCCGCGCCTGACCTTGTTCTGCGTCGCCGATCCTCAACCCGGCAATCGCGCCAACGAAGCGCGCTGCGATCCCTTGGGTCGGCTCTGGCTCGGCACCATGCAAAACAACATCGGCGAGCAGGGCGAAGACCTGCCGATCGAACGGCGCAGCGGTGGTTTGTTTCGCATTGACCGCGATGCCCGGGTCACGCCGCTGCTGCGTGGGTTGGGCATTCCCAACACATTGCTGTGGAGCGATGACGCAACGATGCTGTATTTCGGCGACAGCCTCGACGGCACGTTGTATCAGCATTTCATTCACACCGACGGCAGCCTGGATGCCGCGTACGTCTGGTTTGGCCCCCATGCGCGTGGCGGCCCGGATGGTTCGGCGATGGATGCCGAAGGTTTCATCTGGAATGCCCGCTGGGACGGTAGTTGTCTGCTCAGGCTGGCGCCGAGCGGGCATGTCGACCGTGTGATCGAGCTGCCGGTCAGCCGTCCGACCAGTTGCGTGTTCGGCGGCGAAGACCTGAAAACCCTGTACATCACCAGCGCCGCCAGCCCGCTCAACCATCCGCTGGATGGTGCATTGCTGTCGATCCGCGTCGATGTGGCTGGAAAACCCTGTACCCGATTCGCTGGATAGATCCCAAAATATGGGACGTAAAATTATATATTGAGATTATTCGGTGGTCGGGTTTATAGTCGGCCATCAGTTACACGCACTCACACTTAAAAAAACAAAACAGGTGAAGTGATGCAGCGATTTTCCGAAAAGCCTTTTGGCCGGTCATCGACAGATGCCCGGTTTTTGCCGTGCCTGCAAACAGGAGCGCTGAGCCATGGCTGAGCCTCTTTCCTTGCCGCCGGCGCCAGAACCGCCCAAGGGCGAGCGCCTGAAAAACAAGGTCGTGCTGCTGACCGGCGCGGCGCAGGGGATTGGCGAGGCCATCGTTGCCACCTTCGCGTCGCAACAGGCCAAGCTGGTGATCAGCGATATTCAGGCTGAAAAAGTCGAGCAAGTTGCAGCGCATTGGCGTGAGCAGGGTGCGGATGTGGTCGCCCTCAAAGCCGATGTGTCACGCCAGCAAGACCTGCACGCCATGGCCAGACTGGCGGTCGACCTGCACGGGCGCATCGACGTTCTGGTCAACTGCGCCGGGGTCAACGTGTTCCGCGATCCACTGGAAATGACCGAAGAGGACTGGCATCGCTGCTTCGCCATCGACCTTGATGGCGCCTGGTACGGTTGCAAAGCGGTGTTGCCGCAAATGATCGAGCAGGGTATCGGCAGCATCATCAATATTGCCTCGACGCACTCCAGCCACATCATTCCGGGTTGCTTTCCCTACCCGGTGGCCAAACACGGTTTGCTCGGCCTGACCCGCGCCCTGGGCATCGAATATGCGCCGAAGGGCATTCGCGTCAACGCGATTGCACCGGGCTATATCGAAACCCAGTTGAACGTCGATTACTGGAACGGCTTTGCCGACCCTCACGCCGAACGTCAGCGGGCCTTCGACCTGCATCCGCCGCGCCGCATCGGGCAGCCGATGGAAGTGGCGATGACCGCCGTGTTCCTGGCCAGCGATGAAGCGCCGTTCATCAATGCCTCGTGCATCACCATCGATGGTGGGCGTTCGGTGATGTACCACGACTGAATAAAACAGGTTTCAGACGCCGAACTCCGTCTGAAATCCAATCATCATACGATATGACTATTTGCTCTACCGGCTTTCAAATAACGCCTCAAAAAAAATAACAAGGAGTCAGCTTATGAATCGTCGTCGTGGGATCCGTTCCCTGTGCTGTGCCGCTTTGGCGGTCACTGCGGTCAGCTTGAGCAGTACGTTGCTGGCGGCAGAAGAAGTGAAGATCGGTTTTTTGGTCAAGCAGGCGGAAGAGCCCTGGTTCCAGACCGAATGGGCGTTCGCCGAAAAGGCCGGGAAAGACAAAGGCTTCACCGTCATCAAGATCGCCGTGCCTGACGGCGAGAAAACCCTCTCGGCCATCGACAGCCTGGCCGCCAACGGCGCGAAAGGTTTTGTGATTTGCCCGCCAGACGTCGGCCTCGGCCCGGCTATCGTGGCCAAGGCCAAAGCCAATGGTTTGAAAGTGATCGCGGTCGATGACCGTTTTGTCGATGCCAGCGGCAAGTTCATGGAAGACGTGCCTTATCTGGGCATGGCCGCGTTTGAGGTCGGCGAGAAACAGGGCAGCGCCATGGCCACCGAAGCGAAAAAACGTGGCTGGGACTGGAAAGAAACCTACGCGGTGATCAACACCTTCAACGAACTCGACACTGGCAAGAAACGCACTGACGGTTCAGCCAAGGCACTGCAAGACGCCGGTTTTCCAAAAGACCACATTCTCTTCACCGCGCAGAAAACCCTCGACGTGCCAGGCAGCATGGACGCCACCAACTCGGCGCTGGTCAAACTGCCGGCCGGGGCGAAAAACCTGATCATCGGCGGCATGAACGACAACACCGTGCTGGGCGGCGTGCGCGCCACCGAAAGCGCCGGTTTTGCAGCGGCCAACGTGATCGGCATCGGCATCAACGGCACAGACGCCATCGGCGAATTGAAGAAGGCCAACAGCGGCTTCTTCGGTTCCATGCTGCCAAGCCCGCACATTGAGGGCTACAACACCGCCAGCATGATGTACGAGTGGGTCACCACCGGCAAAGAGCCACCGAAATACACCGCGATGGACGACGTGACACTGATCACTCGCGAGAACTTCAAGCAGGAACTGGAAAAGATCGGCCTGTGGAACTGAGGCTTGGTTGATTTCATCGGCGGCCCTGGTGACGGGGCTGCCTGATCTGTGTGATGAGGTGGTTTTATGCACGCGCAAGTACAGACACACGAGCACAGCGTTGGCGGCAGCCTGCGCTTCAACGGAATCGGCAAGACCTTTCCCGGAGTGAAGGCGCTGGACGGCATCAGCTTCGTTGCCCATCCGGGCCAGGTTCACGCTCTGATGGGCGAGAACGGCGCCGGTAAATCCACGCTGTTGAAAATCCTCGGCGGTGCCTACACGCCGAGCAGCGGCGACCTGCAGATCGGCGAACAGTCGATGGCCTTCAAGTCCACCGCCGACAGCATTGGCAGCGGCGTCGCGGTGATCCATCAGGAGCTGCATCTGGTCCCGGAAATGAGTGTGGCGGAGAACCTTTTCCTGGGGCACTTGCCGGCCAGTTTCGGCTTGATCAATCGCGGCGCGCTGCGCCAGCAAGCACTGGCCTGCCTGAAGGGCCTGGCCGATGAAATCGATCCGCAGGAGAAAGTCGGGCGCCTGTCCCTCGGCCAGCGGCAGTTGGTGGAAATCGCCAAGGCATTGTCCCGTGGCGCGCATGTCATTGCGTTCGACGAACCCACCAGCAGCCTGTCGGCGCGCGAGATCGATCGCTTGATGGCGATCATCGGGCGCCTGCGCGACGAAGGCAAAGTGGTGCTCTACGTTTCCCATCGCATGGAAGAAGTGTTTCGCATCTGTAACGCGGTGACGGTGTTCAAGGACGGTCGCTACGTGCGCACGTTCGAGGACATGAACGAACTGACCCACGATCAGTTGGTGACGTGCATGGTCGGTCGCGACATCCAGGACATCTACGATTACCGCAGCCGCCAGCGTGGCGCGGTGGCACTCAAGGTTGAAGGTTTGCTCGGGCCGGGTTTGCGTGAGCCGGTGAGTTTCGAGGTGCACAAGGGCGAGATTCTCGGGCTGTTCGGCCTGGTCGGCGCGGGGCGTACCGAGTTGTTCCGGATGCTCAGCGGGCTGACGCGCAATACCGCTGGACGCCTGGAGCTTCGCGGTCATGAAGTGAAACTGCGTTCCCCCCGCGATGCTATCGCGGCCGGCATTCTGCTGTGCCCCGAGGACCGTAAGAAGGAGGGCATCATCCCGCTCGCCAGCGTCGCCGAGAACATCAACATCAGTGCTCGCGGTGCGCATTCCACTTTCGGTTGCCTGTTGCGCGGCCTGTGGGAGAAGGGCAATGCCGACAAACATATCAAGGCGTTGAAGGTGAAGACGCCGAGCGCCGAACAGAAAATCATGTACCTGTCCGGCGGCAATCAGCAGAAGGCCATTCTCGGTCGCTGGCTGTCGATGCCGATGAAAGTCCTGCTGCTGGACGAGCCGACTCGCGGCATCGACATCGGTGCCAAGGCCGAGATTTACCAGATCATCCATAACCTGGCCGCCAGCGGCATCGCGGTGATCGTGGTGTCCAGCGACCTGATGGAAGTGATGGGCATTTCCGACCGCATCCTGGTGCTCTGCGAAGGCGTGATGCGCGGCGAGCTGTCTCGCGCAGAGGCCAATGAATCCAACCTGCTGCAACTGGCTTTGCCGCGCCAACGCGCTGACGGCGTGGCGAACTGAGAGGTGACTATGATGACAACCCAAAACAACGCCCTGCCCACCCAGCGCAAACCTCTGGACCTGCGGCGCTTTCTCGATGACTGGGTGATGCTGCTCGCAGCCGTCGCCATCTTTGTAGCCTGCACCTTACTGATCGACAACTTCCTCTCGCCGCTGAACATGCGCGGTCTGGGCCTGGCGATTTCGACCACCGGGATCGCGGCCTGCACCATGTTGTATTGCCTGGCGTCCGGGCATTTCGACTTGTCGGTAGGCTCGGTGATTGCCTGTGCCGGCGTGGTCGCGGCGGTGGTCATGCGTGACACCGACAGTGTGTTCCTCGGTGTGAGCGCGGCGCTGTTGATGGGCCTGATTGTCGGGCTGATCAACGGGATCGTGATCGCCAAACTGCGGGTCAACGCATTGATTACCACGCTGGCGACCATGCAGATCGTGCGGGGGCTGGCTTACATTTTTGCCAACGGCAAAGCGGTGGGCGTGTCGCAGGAATCGTTCTTCGTCTTTGGTAACGGCCAGTTGTTTGGCGTGCCCGTGCCGATCCTGATCACCATCGTGTGCTTCCTGTTTTTCGGCTGGTTGCTGAACTACACCACCTACGGCCGCAACACCATGGCCATCGGCGGCAACCAGGAAGCGGCACTGCTGGCCGGGGTCAACGTTGACCGCACCAAGATCATTATCTTTGCCGTGCACGGCTTGATTGGTGCGTTGGCCGGGGTAATCCTGGCGTCGCGCATGACGTCCGGTCAGCCGATGATCGGCCAGGGTTTCGAGCTGACGGTGATCTCTGCTTGCGTGTTGGGCGGGGTGTCGCTGAGCGGCGGGATTGGCATGATCCGGCATGTGATTGCCGGGGTGTTGATTCTGGCGATCATCGAGAACGCGATGAACCTGAAGAACATCGACACGTTCTATCAGTACGTGATTCGCGGTTCGATCCTGCTGCTGGCTGTCGTGATCGATCGTCTCAAGCAACGCTGAGATTTGCGCCCACCCTACTGGCGCCATCGCGGGCAAGCCCGCTCCCACAGGATCCATGCATGACTTGTGGGAGCGGGCTTGCCCGCGATTGACCGCGCAGCGGTCGCTCCTCCTTCCGTCATTTCCCCTAAATATTCCTTGCTTGCGCCATCCCGTTTCGGTTATCAATTTGTACATGATTAGACAGGTACGATTTGACAAGAAACAACGGGTGGTCGACGAACTCATCCGGCGCATCGAAAGCGGCCTCATGGAGGACGGCTTTCTGTTGCCTGGCGAGCATCAATTGGCTCAAGAATTCAAAGTCAGCCGCGGCACGCTGCGCGAAGCCCTGGCCGAACTGAAAAGGCGCAAATACATTGCCACGCAAAGCGGAGTTGGTTCCATTGTCACCTTCGACGGAGTGGTGCTCGACCAACGCAGCGGTTGGGCCCAGGCGCTGGCGGACAGCGGGGCGCTGATCAATACCGAAGTGCTGCGGCTGGAGGCGGTGACGCGTCCTGACCTGCTGCCGCGCTTTGGCACCGACCAATTCATTACCCTCGACCGGCGCCGCCGTTCCACCGACGGCAAACTGGTTTCCCTCGAACGCTCATTGATGCCCGCTACCGGAGGCCTGGAAAGCCTGCCGCGTGTTGGCCTGATCGACAATTCCCTGACCATTACCCTGGCCGCTTACGGCTACATCGGCGAGCGCGGCGATCAATGGATCGGTGCCGAACCCTTGAACGCCGAAGACGCCGAGTTGCTCGGACGTCCCGAAGGCACCGTCTTTCTAAAAGCCTTGCGCACCACGTACGACCGGCAAAATCGCTTCATGGAGCAGGTCGAAAGCCTGCTCGACCCGGTGCATTTTCGCCTGCACCTGCAATTTGGAGAGTCGAGATGACCGCGCTCAACCGTGCACTTGGCGCGTTCTACGGACTCGCCCTGGGTGACGCGCTGGGCATGCCGACTCAATCCCTGAGCCGCGCCGAAATCAAGGCGCGCTTCGGCGAAATCACTGACTTGCAAGACGCCGGCCCCGATCAACCGATCGCTGCCAACATGCCTAAAGGCTCGATCACCGACGACACCGAGCAGGCGATCCTGGTCGGTCGATTGTTGATTGAAGGCAAGGGCTGGATCGAACCGGCCATGCTCGCTCAACGACTGATCGAATGGGAAGCCGCGATGCAAGCCAAAGGCTCGCAGGACTTGCTCGGGCCGTCGACCAAGCGCGCGATCGAGTTGATCCTCGACGGGTACTCGCCGGAGGAGGCCGGGCGCTATGGCACCACCAATGGCGCGGCGATGCGTATCACGCCGGTGGGGATTGCGGCAGATGTCGCCAACCCCGAACGTTTCATCAGAGCTGTGGTGCAAGCCTGCCAGGTCACCCACAACACCACGCTGGGTATTTCCAGTGCCGCGGCGGTGGCGGCGGTGGTCTCGGCCGGAATCAACGGCATGGACTTGGGCGAGGCATTGAACCTCGGCCAGCAAATAGCACAGCAAGCCGAGAGCCACGGTCACTGGGTGGCTGGCGGCAGGATCGCCTCGCGCATCAGCTGGGCACGAACCATCAGCGTCGACAGTGACAAAGAGTTACTGGCGGATTTGTTGTACGACGTGATCGGCACGTCGGTGGCATCGCAGGAATCGGTGGTGGTCGCATTCGCCCTGGCGCAACACGTAGCCATCGGCGAAATGAACGCCTTCCAAGCGTTGTGCATGGCCGCCAGCTTAGGCGGCGACACCGACACCATCGCGGCGATTCTCGGTGCAATGCTCGGGGCCTGCCTGGGTCTTGAGAGTTGGCCGGTGGCGATGATCGACACGATCAAAGCCGTTAACGATCTTCAACTGGAACCATTGGTGCAAGGACTTCTCGCCCTGCGTTGACTGGACCGACGCCATCGCGGGCAAGCCCGTTCCCACACTGGATCTGTGAACAATACAAATCCCCTGTGGGAGCGAGCCTGCTCGCGATTGGCGCGCCGCTTGTTTGAATGAATACAATCCCGCAATGGAACGCGCGAATACGGCCAGGACGGCCGGGATGTAGTTTCGTCTTCCGTCATTGCCCACAACCACAACAAAGGCAACAGGAGCATTTCACATGAGTTCATCGAACGCCGGGCAAAGCGCCGGGCAACTGGAAACCCGTGGCATCGAGCCGGTGCCAGAAGCGGAGTGCAACGGTCATCCGCTGCAGCTGTTCTGGGTCTGGTTTGCCGCCAACATTTCCATCCTCGGTCTGCCGCTGGGTGCCACGCTGGTGGCGTTTCGCGGCTTGGCGATCTGGCAGGCGATCATTGTCGCAATCCTCGGCGCCGCCGGTTCCTTTGCGGTGGTCGGGATCATTTCCATCGCCGGTCGCCGTGGTCGTGCACCAAGCCTGACGCTGTCGCGAGCGATCTTCGGGGTACGCGGCAATATCGGCCCGACCCTGGTCTCGCTGATGTCCCGGCTGGGTTGGGAAACCGTCAACACCACCACGGCCGCTTTCGTGTTGCTGTCGCTGTGTTCGATCCTGTTCGGCTCACCGGTGGAAGCCAAAAGCGCCCCGGTGCTGACCCTGATCTTCATCGCGATTTTCGTCCTGCTGACCTTGTCGGTGTCCGGCCTCGGTCACGCCACGTTGCTGGTGATCCAGAAGTGGGCCACCTACGTGTTCGGCGCGCTGAACATTGTGGTCGGCGGCTTTCTCTGCGCCACCATCGACTGGAGCGCGGTGTTCAACGCCACGCCAGCACCGTTGAGCGCAATGATCATCGGCGTCGGCACCATGGCCGCAGGCACCGGGATCGGTTGGGCCAATGCCGGTGCCGACATGTCGCGCTATCAGCACCGTAGCGTCAAAGCCGTGCGCCTGGTGGCCTCGGCGGCGTTCGGTGCGGGGATTCCGCTGGTGTTGCTGATCACCCTTGGCGGCTTGCTGTCAGTGGGCAACAACGACTTGGCTTCGGCTACTGACCCTATCATCGCGATCCGCGACATGCTGCCGACCTGGATGGCCGTGCCGTACCTGATCACGGCGTTCGGCGGGCTTCTGCTGTCGAATAACCTGTCGGTGTATTCCGCCGGTTTGACCACGCTGACCCTTGGCCTCAAGGTCAAGCGCGTCTACGCCGTGGTGGTCGACATCGTGGCGATCTTCGCCGGTTCGATCTACTTCATGCTGATTGCCGACAGTTTCTACGGCCCGTTCATCACCTTCATTTCACTGTTGGCGGTGCCGATCACGGCGTGGGTCGGGATCTTCGTTGTCGACCTGATTCATCGTCATTACTACAGCCCCAAAGACTTGCTGGACGTCACCCCGAGCAGCGCCTACTGGTACAACGGCGGCATCGAGTGGCGCGCGTTCGGTGCGTGGGCGCTGGCAATCGTGCTGGGCTTCAGCTTCACCACCATCGGCACCACCGAACAGACTGTCTGGTTCCGTGGCTTCCTGTCCGACTCGTGGCTGGGCCATAACGGCCTCGGCTGGATCGTGACGTTCCTGGTGGCTGGCGGGATTTATTTTGTACTCGGTGGGGCGAAGGATCGTCGCGCTGCGTTGACCGAGAATGCTCATGCCTAAGCTGTTGCACACCGGCCAGGTCATCATCGACCTGGTCATGGCCGTCGATAAACTGCCCCAACCGGGCGGCGATGTGTTGGCGCAATCGGCCAGTTTCGAAGCCGGCGGCGGCTTCAACGTGATGGCCGCCGCTCAGCGTAATGGCTTGCCGGTGGTTTACCTCGGACGTCATGGCACCGGTCGTTTCGGCGATCTGGCCCGTGAGGCGATGCAGGCCGAAGGTATTCGGATCGGCATCGCGCACAAAGCCGAACGGGATACGGGATTGTGCGTTGCGGTGACCGACGCATCGGCCGAGCGCAGTTTCATTTCCTATATCGGTGCCGAGGGTGAGTTGACGGCGCAGGATCTGGCTAGCGTGTCGGCCGAAACGGGCGACTACGTTTACGTCAGCGGCTACAGCCTGTTGCACAGCGGCAAGGCCCAGGCGCTGGTGGATTGGGTGCTGGCATTGCCACGCACAATCAACGTGGTGTTCGATCCGGGGCCGTTAGTGGAATCACCGGACGCACCATTGATGCAAGCGTTGTTGCCGCGCATTGATCTGTGGACCAGCAATGGTGTCGAAGCGCTGCGGTTCACCGGGGCGGCGGACATTGCCGAGGCGCTGGACAGGCTGACCGATCATCTGCCGGCCGAGGTGCTGATGGTGGTTCGTGATGGGCCGCAAGGGTGCTGGATCAGTCAGCGTGGCGACCGTCAGCATGTGCCGGGATTCAAGGTCGAGGCGGTGGACAGCAATGGTGCCGGCGATGCGCATGCCGGCGTGTTTATCGCCGGTCTGGCGCAAGGCTTGTCGGCAGGTGAGGCGGCCAGGCGGGCCAATGCCGCCGCGGCGCTGGCCGTGACTCGTTGGGGGCCGGCGACTTCGCCTGGGATGGCTGAAGTGGATGGGTTGATCCGCAAGACTTTTGGCGGCTGATCCGCCGCCATCGCGAGCAGGCTCACTCCCACAGGGGATGTGTATCGTTCACAGATCCAGTGTGGGAGCAACCTGATTCAGAGTGCTAAACGTCCAGCTTGCGCGCCGCTTCCACCCCGGCGGCGCTGAGTTTGATCGGCAGGTTCAGCGAGTGCTCGCCGGCCTCGTTACACGTCACATGCCCGTGCTGGATCAGTCCACGGTCCTGCAAAGTGGCGAGGGTGCTGGCCACGACTTTCTCCCCCCGGTAATTGTCCAGGACTTCCTTGCCCAAGCCCCCAGGGTGGGCGTGCAGCAGGCGGGTCAGGACTTCTTTTTCCAGGTTTTTATCGACGTTCATGCTTACCTCTTCATGGATGTGGATAGGTGCAACTCGCATCGGCGAACTATTGGCTGACACCGCCCTCGGAACCCGAACCACCGGTGGTGGTTTTGGCGCCGATGCCGCTGCCGGCGTTGTCGGGCGTCTGGGTATCGGGCAGGTTCATTCCACCTTGACGGCCCGCGTCGTTGCCTTGGGTCCGTGGGTCGGTGCCCGTGGAGGGAGGCAAGCCGCTGTCGACGCCCGAGCCGTTGATGTTCAGGCCGGGCAAGCTTTGTGTCGTCGGGGATTTATGGCTATCGACCGGGTCGGTCGGGCCGGTATCCGAGGTGCTGGTCGCGGCGATGGCGGCAGAGGACAGCAGCGTGGCGAGTGCGAGGGCAGTCAAGCGGAATGTGATCATGGTTGGTTCTCCATTTAATAAGAGTCCTTACCTGATGTTGGTCCGCCCTCGATTTAATTTGGTGCCTGATGAACGACGAACGGTTCAGGCCTTTTGCAAGGCTCTCGCGCTGACAACCCGGCGCCAGATCAGGCGACCGACAGTGATCGACCAGTTCAGCAGCGCTATGGCGAAAACAGTCAGCAGCAGTGTCATCATCCCGTGTTCGACGATGATCCTCCCGGCCAGCCACGGAAAGCCAAACACGCCAATGAAGTACGACAAACTGAACAACAACAACGCTTGCGAGGTGGTGCCGGACGGCGCTTCATTCGCTGCCAGGCCGTTGATCACCGAGTACGTCAGCCCGTAGCCGACCCCGAGCATCATCGCCGCCAGCACGTAGCTAAACCCGCTGTCGACCACTAAACCGAACAGCACGATCGACCCCATCATCACACCCGACAGCAAGCAGGACGCGCGGAGCGGGTCGCGTTTGACCACCACGCCGGCAATCAACATCCGGCTACTGATCGCCGCCCCCATGAAGCCAAAAAAGAACAACGAGTAATCCAGTGAACGCGACGCCGCATAGCTGGTTTGAAAACTCGACAACCCACCGAACACGGATCCGCCGAGGCCGACCATGATGATCGGGAACACCGCTCTGGACGACAGCACCCGGGCCGTTGCGCGCCAGGAGATGCGCGCGACGGCGGTGGCCGGCGATGGCGTTTTCTTGAGCTGCACATCCAGCCGCCAGAACAGCAACACACCGATCAGGCTCGCCAGCGCGGCGAGGTAAAACGCGGCGGTGACAGGATAACCAAGGGCACTGGCCGCGCGACCCAGCAACGGAGCACTGCCGATGCCGGTCATCATGCTGCCCGACAGCAACGCAAAGTATTTCGCGCGCTGAGCGGGCGTCACCAGACTCGCCACGATAATCGGCCCCAAGGTGTAAAAAACGCCCCAGCCCAGGCCGAGCAACAGACCGAAAAACAGCAGCAGATTGCCAAAGCCTGGCGTAAGCGCGAAGCCCAGGCTTGCTGCCACCAACAGCACGCCAAACAGCGCAATCGAACGCGCCGCGCCGAGTAAATCGGACAGATGCCCGGAGACGATCACCGCCGCAAACGTACTGACCATCGCCGCCGAGATCACACTGCCGGCATCGTGTTCGTTGCCGCCGCGCGAGCCGATCAACAGCGACAATAAAAACGTCGAGCCGTAGGACAACGACAGCAAGTAACTGGCGAGGCAAAACAGGCCGAACAACCGGCTGGAAACTTGAGGTGTAGCGCTAGGCATGACGCGGTTCCTTGACCCGATAGAGGTGCAGCACATCTATCTACCATGCAAGACGCTGATGTTAGGTCTGAGGTTATCGATTCCAGGGTTAGTGCTGGCCGGAGTAATGCTTTCAGTCAATGCCGATTTCTTCCTCGAACAACTCCATGAAGTCTTTCAACCGATCATGCCGGATGCGCGCCAGGCGCTGGCCAGTGGTCGTCTGGAAACCGTCCGCCAGATGCAAGAGCTTGGTCTGAAAGTGATCCAGGCAAAAACGCTTGTCATCGTAATCCCGCGCCTTCGCTTGCGGGTCTTGCGGATCGTACAGCGCGCTGCCCATGCGTCCGGCGATATAGAACGTGCGCGCGACACCGAGCATGCCGAGGGAATCGAGCCGGTCGGCGTCCTGCATGATTTTCGCTTCGAGCGTGAAGGGGGCGATGTTGGCGCTAAAGCTGTGAGCTTCGATGGCGTGGGCCACCGCGTTGATTTTTGCGCTGGGCCAATCCATGTCGGCCAACACGGCAGACGCTTTCTCGGCGGCCAGTCGTGACGCCTGCGAGCGCAACGGCGAGTTCTTCTCCACCGCCACGCAGTCATGCAGAAGCACTGCCGCCAGCAACACATCAAGGTCGCCCGCTTCTTCAGCATGAAGCGTGCGCACGTTGTGCCACACCCGTTGCAGATGGGATAAATCGTGAGCGCCATCCTCTGAAGGCTCCAATGCGTGGGGCAGCAGTTGCGCTGCGAGGGATTGCAGCGGCGCGAAAGCATCAGTGGTCATAAACATCCTGTTAAGTGAAAGCGTTTCTGGCAACGACACATGCTCCATGGATCAGCTTTGCATTTCCAGTGTGACGAGTCCCTCGCGCCGACTTAGTATGGCGTTTTCAACCTATGACGAAGGCACGTCCATGACGATCGAGATCCGCCCGGCGACCCCCAGCGATGCACCGCAAATCCTCGGGTTCATCACTGAATTGGCCGACTACGAACGTGCCCGCCACGAAGTCATCGCCAGCGTCGCCGACATCGAGCGCAGCCTGTTCAGCGAAGGCGCCACCGCCCATGGCCTGATCTGCCTGCGCGACGGCGTGCCCATCGGCTTCGCCGTGTTCTTCTTCAGTTACTCGACCTGGCTGGGCAGCAATTGCCTGTACCTCGAAGACCTCTACATCACCCCCGAGCAGCGCGGTGGCGGCGCCGGCAAAACCTTGCTGCGCCACCTCGCCAAAATTGCCTGCGCCAATGACTGCGGACGGTTTGAATGGAGCGTGCTGGACTGGAACAAACCAGCCATCGAGTTTTACAAGTCGTTGGGTGCGCAGCCGCAGGAAGAGTGGGTTCGGTATCGGATGGACGGGGCGGTGTTGCGCGAGTTCGCCGAAGGCAACTGATTCCCTGAACGATCGCAGCTTTTGCCAGCTTTTACATCCAGGTGTAGGGGCTGACGAAGGCTGCGGTTTTTTTTGCCTGTATCCCATAATATGGGAGTGATATTTATATATTGAGATTTTCCTGCGTCCGGGTTTATAGTCCTGCTCACTCACTGCCAATAAACAAAACAGGTGAAGCGATGCTGGCGCAATTGATCGCGCTCGATTGGGGGACAACCTCATTACGTGCTTACAAACTCGCCGCGGGCGGCCAGGTACTGGAACAGCGTTCGCTGTCGTCCGGGATCATGCAGCTGCCCCGGACGCCGCGAATCATCAACGGCCAGGAATGCACCGACGGTTTTGAACTGGCGTTCGATGAGGCTTGCGGTGACTGGCTCGACGCTCAGCCCGATTTACCCGTGATCGCCTGCGGCATGGTTGGCAGCGCACAGGGCTGGCGCGAAGCGGCCTACTGCGACACGCCGGCGAACGTCGCCCATCTCGGCAACTCCCTGCAATCGGTTCGCAGTCTTCGCGGTGTCGATGTACACATCGTGCCGGGCGTGATTCAGCGTTCGCGCTTGCCGAATGTGATGCGCGGTGAAGAAACCCAAGTGCTGGGTGTCCTGCAAAATCTGCCGGTCGAGCAGGGCGCTGACCTGTTGATCGGCCTGCCGGGCAGTCATTCGAAATGGGTGGAAGTCGCAGGCGGGTGCATTGTCCATTTCGACACGTTCATGACCGGCGAGATCTTCGCCGTGCTCAGCGAACACAGCATTCTGGGACGCACACAGCAACGCGGCGCGTCCTTTGATGGCGAGGCGTTTGACCGTGGTGTGCAGGTGGCCCTGTCGGCGGACGGCGAGATCGGTCCGTTGTCGACACTCTTCAGTGCGCGCAGCCTCGGGCTGACCGGCAAACTCAGTGCCTCTGCACAACCGGATTATTTGTCCGGGCTGCTGATCGGCCATGAGCTGTCAGCGCTGGCCAGCGTTCAGCAGCGCCGGCGCAATAGCGCGCCTTTGCCCTCGGTCATCCTTATCGGTAATGCCCAGCTCTGTGACCGCTACCGCCGGGCACTCGATGCCTGCGGTTTTGCCCGCGTGACACTGGCTGAAAACGCCACCGAGCGCGGCTTGTGGCAGTTGGCGGTGGCCGCCGGACTGATCACTCCAACCTCATCCCGTTAAACCTGACTGGAGGTCTGACATGCTCAAGCAAGCACTGGCGCAAAACGGTCTGATCGCGATCCTGCGTGGCCTGCGTCCGCAAGAAGCGGCCGCCATTGGCGAAGTCCTTTACGCCGCCGGATTTCGCGTCATCGAAGTGCCGCTCAATTCCCCCGAGCCGTACGACAGCATCCGCATCCTGCGCAGTACGTTGCCCGCCGATTGCCTGATCGGCGCGGGCACGGTGCTGACGCCGGAGCAGGTCGAACAAGTGAAAGCGGCGGGCGGACAAGTGATCGTCATGCCGCACAGCGATCCCAAGGTGCTACGCGCGGCGAAAGCGGCGGGACTGTACCTGTCGCCGGGCGTTGCCACGCCGACCGAAGCCTTTGCCGCGCTGGCTGAAGGCGCGGACGTGCTGAAGATGTTCCCGGCCGAGCAAATGGGCCCGGCCGTGGTCAAGGCCTGGCTCGCGGTACTGCCGGCCGGAACTATTCTGGCGCCGGTCGGCGGGATTACACCGGACAACATGCAGGTGTTTATCGACGCGGGCGTCAAAGGTTTCGGCCTCGGTTCCGGGTTGTTCAAACCGGGCATGACCCCGCAGGAAGTGGCCGTAAACGCCAAGGCGTATGTCGCTGCATGGAACGCTCTGCGTTAAGACTTTTTGGCGCCGAGCGCGCTGCATCTAATAAGAGAGGCAATAGATGAAAATCACCAAACTCACCACCTTCATCGTTCCGCCGCGCTGGTGCTTCCTCAAGATAGAAACCGACGAGGGCGTGACCGGTTGGGGCGAGCCTGTGGTCGAAGGTCGCGCGCACACTGTGGCGGCTGCCGTTGAAGAATTGTCCGACTACCTGATCGGCAAAGACCCACGCAACATTGAGGACATCTGGACCGTGCTGTATCGCGGCGGCTTCTACCGTGGCGGCGCGATCCACATGAGCGCGCTGGCCGGCATCGACCAGGCGTTGTGGGACATCAAGGGCAAGGCCTTGGGGGTGTCGGTCAGCGATCTGCTCGGTGGTCAGGTGCGGGACAAGATTCGCGTCTATTCGTGGATTGGCGGCGACCGCCCGGCAGACACCGCGCGTGCGGCGAAAGAGGCGGTCGAGCGTGGTTTCACCGCCGTGAAAATGAACGGCACCGAAGAGCTGCAATTCCTCGATTCCTTCGAGAAAGTCGACCTGGCCCTGGCCAACGTCGCCGCCGTGCGTGACGCGGTCGGCCCGAACGTCGGCATCGGCGTGGATTTCCATGGCCGGGTGCACAAGCCCATGGCCAAGGTCCTGATGAAGGAACTCGACCCGTACAAATTGATGTTCATCGAAGAGCCAGTGCTCAGCGAAAACTACGAAGCGCTGAAGGAACTGGCACCGCTGACCAGCACCCCGATTGCCCTCGGCGAGCGCTTGTTCTCGCGCTGGGACTTCAAGCGTGTGCTCAGCGAAGGTTACGTCGACATCATCCAGCCGGACGCGTCGCACGCCGGTGGCATCACCGAAACCCGCAAGATTGCCAACATGGCCGAAGCCTACGACGTGGCATTGGCGCTGCATTGCCCGCTGGGCCCGATTGCACTGGCGGCGTGCCTGCAACTGGACGCGGTTTGCTACAACGCGTTCATCCAGGAGCAGAGCCTGGGCATTCACTACAACGAGAGCAACGACCTGCTCGATTACGTGAAAGATCCACGGGTGTTCGACTACGACAAAGGCTTCGTGAAGATCCCGAATGGCCCAGGCCTGGGCATCGAGATCAACGAGGAATACGTCATCGAACGCGCCGCCGTCGGCCACCGCTGGCGCAACCCGATCTGGCGTCATGCCGACGGCAGCTTCGCCGAGTGGTGAGTTTTATCTGACCCACCGCAAACCCCTGTGGGAGCGAGCTTGCTCGCGATAGCGGCCTGACATTCAGCATTGATGTCGACTGACTCGCCCTCATCGCGAGCAAGCTCGCTCCCACATTTGATCTCCATGGTTAGCGAGATCTGCGTTTCACATCGACCTCAATAAACATAAGAAGAGGCATCCCTCATGCAACCGCAATCCCTCGCAGGGCAGGCGTCGTTGGTGACGCCCAGTCGCAAGCGTTTTTTCATCATGGTCCTGCTGTTCATCACCGTGGTGATCAACTACCTGGACCGCAGCAACCTGTCCATCGCCGCCCCGGCACTGACCAGCGAACTGGGCATCGACCCGATCCATGTCGGGCTGATTTTTTCAGCGTTCGGCTGGACCTACGCCGCCATGCAGATTCCCGGTGGCTGGCTGGTCGACCGGGTGCCACCGCGCATTCTCTACAGCGTTGCCTTGCTGCTGTGGTCGGTTGCCACCGTGATGCTCGGCTTCGCCGCCAGCTTCATTGCGCTGTTCGTGTTGCGCATGGCGGTCGGTGCCCTGGAAGCGCCGGCCTATCCGATCAACAGCCGCGTGGTTACCACCTGGTTCCCTGAGCGCGAACGCGCCACGGCCATCGGTTTCTACACCTCCGGGCAATTCGTCGGCCTGGCGTTCCTGACACCGGTGCTCGCCTGGCTGCAGCATGAGTTCGGCTGGCACATGGTGTTCGTCAGCACAGGTTTAGTCGGCATTCTCTGGGCGGTGATCTGGTACGCGGTGTATCGCGAGCCACGGGATTTCAAAGGTGCCAACGACGCCGAAATCGACCTGATCCGCGAAGGCGGCGGGCTGGTGGATATCCAGGCCGAGCAAGCCAGGGTCAAGGCCAAATTCAGCTGGACCGATCTCGGCATCGTGCTGACCCAGCGCAAGTTGTGGGGCATCTACCTCGGTCAGTTCTGCCTCAACTCGACGCTGTGGTTTTTCCTGACATGGTTCCCGACCTACCTGGTGAAATACCGCGGCATGGACTTCATCAAGTCCGGCCTGTTGGCGTCTCTACCGTTTCTCGCGGCCTTTGTTGGCGTGCTTTGTTCCGGTTTCTTCTCCGACTTCCTGATCCGTCGCGGCTACACCGTGGGGTTCGCTCGCAAATTGCCAATCATTGGCGGTCTGTTGATTTCCACCTCGATCATCGGCGCCAACTTCGTCGAGTCGACGCCACTGGTGATTGCCTTCCTCGCGTTGGCGTTCTTCGGTAACGGCCTGGCCTCGATCACCTGGTCGCTGGTGTCCACGCTGGCTCCAGCGCGCCTGCTCGGCTTGACCGGCGGGGTGTTCAATTTCATCGGCAACCTGGCGGCGATTACCACGCCGATTGTCATCGGTTTCCTCGCCACCGGTGATTCGTTCGCTCCTGCGATCACCTATATCTCGGTTCTGGCGTTGATTGGCGCGCTTTCCTACATCTTGCTGGTCGGCAAAGTCGAGCGTATCAAGTTGTAGTGACCGCCGTCGGGCGACCATAATGCCGCCCGTTCACTCGCTCAACGGTAAAGGCTGGATATGCAGGAAGACGCCCCAAAAATCGCCAAGGATGCCGCGCCGACCGGCACCCAGACACTGCTTCGCGGTCTGGGTGTGGTTCAGGCTGTGGCCAGTGGCGCCCGCGACCTCAAGGAAATCGCCCGGTTGATCGGCACGACACGCAGCACCACCCATCGTCTGGCCAGTTGTCTGGTGGACGAGCGCTATCTGCGCGTGGTGCCGCAGGTCGGATATCTGCTGGGGCCGAAGCTGATCGAGCTGGGTTTTCAGGCGCGCGAAGAACTGCCGTTGGTGACGTTGGCGGGTCCCTATCTGGATGAGTTGTCGGCATTGACCGGCGACACCATTCACTTGGCGATACGTGAAGGCGACGAGGTGCTGTATCTGCACAAGAATCCGGGGCGCAATGGCCCGGAAATGCGCTCGCGGGTCGGCCATCGGATGCCGTTGGCGCGTACCGGGATCGGCAAGGCACTGATGCTCGATGACACGCAGGAAGATTGGAAAAGGCTGTACGAAGTCAGTCTGCCAGCGGGTGGGAAAAATCAATTCTGGCCGCAGCACCCGGAGCAATCCTGGGAGCAGTTCCAGCAGCGCATGATCGAGTATGTCGCGGGCGGTTATGCCTTCGACCTCGAAGACAACGAACCGTCGATCCGCTGTGTCGCGGCACCGATCCGCGATGCCAGCAAGCGCATCGTCGCTGGCATCAGCATTGCCAGCACCGTGCCGTACATGCCGCTGGAAAAAATGGCCGAGCTGATTCCCCTGATCAAAGGGGTCACGGCCCGGCTCTCGGCGGAGCTTGGCGCTAAGGTTTAGACTTTCAGCGTCGCCATGTCGATCACGAAACGGTACTTCACATCACCGGCAATCATGCGGGTGAACGCTTCGTTGATCTGATGGATGTCGAGCATTTCGATGTCGCAGGTGATGTTGTGCTCGGCGCAGAAATCCAGCACTTCCTGGGTTTCGGCGACGCCACCGATCAGCGAACCGGCCAGTACGCGACGACCCAATACCAGTTTGGCGGCGTGGACGGGTGGATCGATCGGTTCGATCAATCCCACCAGAATGTGCACGCCGTCGAAACGCAGGGTATCGAGGTAGGGGTTGAGGTCGTGCTGCACCGGAATGGTGTCCAGCAGGAAGTTGAAGTGCCCGGCAGCGGCTTTCATCTGTTCGGCATCGGTGGACACGATCACATGGTCGGCGCCTTGGCGACGACCTTCTTCAGCCTTGCTCGCCGAGCGGGTGAACAGCGTCACTTCCGCGCCCATTGCCTTGGCAAACTTGATGCCCATGTGGCCGAGGCCGCCCATGCCGAGAATCCCGACCTTATCGCCCGCTTTCACGCCGTAATGCTTGAGCGGCGAGTAGGTAGTGATGCCGGCGCAAAGGATCGGCGCGGCGCTGGCCAGGTCGAGTTTTTCCGGGATTCGCACCACGAAGTGTTCGCTGACCACGATGCTGTCGGAGTAACCGCCCATGGTGTTGCTGCCATCGACCCGGTCCGGGGTGGCATAAGTCATGGTCGGACCTTCGAGGCAGTATTGCTCCAGGTTCGACTGACAGGCTTCGCAGCTGCGGCAGGAATCGACCATGCAGCCGACGCCAACCAGATCGCCGATTTTGTGCCGGGTGACATTCGCACCAACGGCGGTAACTTTGCCTACGATCTCGTGGCCAGGCATCAGCGGGTAAACGGCAATGCCCCACTCGTTGCGGGCCTGATGGATGTCGGAATGACAGACGCCGCAGTAGAGAATGTCGATGGCAACGTCGTCAGCGCGAGGGCTGCGGCGTTCGAATTTTACCGGGGCGAGGGGAGTGGTGGCCGACTGGGCGGCGTATCCGATGGCGGTGTACATGAGGAACCTCGCAAGAGCAGTGACAGGTGAGGCGACGCATTTTGGGCGCCGTGCCGGCTACCGGCCATGGCGATTCCTCCGGGTGTCATGCCTAATCCTCCGGCATCAGCCTTTGATGGGGTGCATTGGCGATCAGACCTGCGATGATGCTTTCATCCCTTTTTCCGCGACTTTTTTGGTGCAGAGCTCTCATGTTGTTAACCCGTCATCTCGACGCCAATGCCACCTTGGTTTCGTTGATCCAGCCGCTGACCACCCGCGACGGCTTCGCCCCTACGGCGTTGCCGGGCGTGCAGGTTTTGCGGGCCAGTTGTGATGTGGCGCGTGGTCCACAGATCTACGAGCCGAGCCTGGTGATCATCGCCCAGGGCAGCAAACTGGCGTACCTGGGCCCGCGAACCCTGGAGTATGGCGCCGGGCATTATCTGATCCAGGCGTTGCCGGTGCCTTTTGAGTGCGAAACGTTTTCAGCGCCGGATGGACCGATGCTCGGGGTTTCGATTGCCATTGATCGGGTCTTGCTCGGTGAATTGGTGTTGGCCATGGGGTTGGCGCCTAGGCGCAATATTGCTGCGCAAACGCCAGACTCGATGACCTCGGCCGTGCTCGACGATGACATGCGCGGTTGCGTGGAGCGGTTGTTGCGTTGCCTGCACGATCCGCAGGAATGCCAGATCATGGGGCCGGCGCGATTGCGCGAATTATTGTTCGTCGCGTTACGCGGTCCGCAAGCGGATGTATTGCGGGCACTGGTGGAGCAGCAGGGGCAGTTCGCCCGGATTGCGGCCTCGCTCAACCATCTGCACGGGCACTACACCGAACCGCTGAACGTCGAGACGCTGGCCAGTTGCGCGAACATGAGCGCGTCGACTTTCCATGAGCATTTCAAACGCAGCACCTTGTTGTCGCCGGTGCAGTACTTGAAGCGCTTGCGCTTGCTCAAGGCGCAGCAATTGTTGCTCGCCGAAGGCCTGGGGGTGGCGCAAGCGGCGCATCGGGTGGGGTATCAGAGCACGTCGCAGTTCAGTCGCGAGTACAAGCGCTACTTCGAGCGCAATCCAGGCGATGAACGCGCTGCTTGAGTAATCGATTAACCCTGTGGGAGCGAGCTTGCTCGCGATAGCGGTATATCAGTCGACATCTATGTTGAATGGTCGGGCGCCATCGCGAGCAAGCTCGCTCCCACAGGGGATTTGTGGTGTGGATAAAATATCGGGCAACAAAAAGGCCCCCGTTCGGGAGCCTTGATGTTCAGGCGTTCGGCTTACATGTTCGGGTAAGTCGGGCCGCCGGCACCTTCCGGCGCCACCCAGGTGATGTTCTGTGCAGGGTCCTTGATGTCGCAGGTCTTGCAGTGAACGCAGTTCTGGGCGTTGATCTGGAAGCGTTTTTCGCCGTCTTCCTTGGTCACCACTTCGTACACGCCGGCCGGGCAATAACGCTGGGCTGGCTCATCGTACAGCGGCAGGTTCTTGCCGATCGGGATGCTCGGGTCGGTCAGCTTCAGGTGGCACGGCTGTTCTTCTTCATGGTTGGTACCTGAGATGAACACCGAGCTGAGTTTGTCGAAGCTGATCTTGCCGTCGGGTTTCGGGTAGTCGATCTTCTTGCAGTCCGCCGCGAGCTTGAGGCAAGCGTAATCCGGCTTGGTGTCGTGCAAGGTGAACGGCAGTTTGCCGCCGAAGATGTTCTGGTCCAGCCAGTTGAAACCGCCGCCGACGATGGCGCCGAACTTGTGGATCGCCGGGCCGAAGTTGCGGCTGGCGAACAGTTCGTCGTAGAGCCAGCTCTTCTTGAACGCGTCGACGTAGGTGGTCAGTTCTTCGGTGCCGTCTTTCTCGGCGAACAATGCGTCGGCCACGGATTCAGCGGCGAGCATGCCGGACTTCATCGCGGTGTGGCTGCCTTTGATCTTGGCGAAGTTCAGAGTGCCCAGGTCGCAACCGATCAGAGCGCCACCCTTGAACACCATCTTCGGCAGCGAGTTCAGGCCGCCTTTGCAGATGGCGCGTGCGCCGTAGCTGATGCGCTTGCCGCCTTCCAGGTACTGCTTGAGCACCGGGTGATGCTTGAGGCGCTGGAACTCGTCGAACGGCGACAGGTAGGTGTTGCTGTAGGAAAGATCGACAATCAGGCCGACGACCACCTGGTTGTTTTCCAGGTGATAGAGGAACGAGCCACCGGTGTTTTCGGTGCCCATGATGTCCATCGGCCAACCGGCGGTGTGGACCACCAGGCCAGGCTGGTGCTTGGCTGGATCGACTTCCCAGATTTCTTTCAGGCCGATGCCGTAGTGCTGGGCATCAGCCTCGCTGTCGAGGTTGAAGCGCTTGATCAACTGCTTGCCGATGTGGCCGCGGCAACCTTCGGCGAACAGCGTGTACTTGCCACGCAGTTCCATGCCCGGGGTGTACAGGCCTTCTTTCGGGTGACCTTCGCGGTCTACGCCCAGATCACCGGTGATGATCCCGCGCACCACGCCGTTCTCATCGAACAGCGCTTCCTGGGCAGCGAAGCCCGGGTAGATTTCCACGCCCAGGTTCTCGGCCTGCTGGGCGAGCCAGCGGCACAGGTTACCCAGGGAGATGATGTAGTTGCCTTCGTTGTGCATGGTCTTGGGCACAAAGAAGTCTGGAATTTTTTGCGCGCTGTCGGCGTTCTTGAGAACGAAGATGTCATCGCGGGTGACTGGCGTATTCAGCGGAGCGCCGAGTTCTTTCCAGTCCGGGAACAATTCGTTCAGGGCGCGGGGTTCGAAAATCGCGCCGGAGAGGATGTGAGCACCGACTTCGGAGCCTTTTTCGACCACGCAGACGCTGATTTCCTTACCGGCTTCAGCGGCCTTCTGCTTCAAGCGGCAGGCGGCGGAAAGACCAGCGGGGCCGGCACCGACGATGACGACGTCGAATTCCATGTATTCGCGTTCCACAGGTTATCTCCTACTCAAGGCTCAACAGTTTTTTTTCTAATTGGAGGTTTGGTGTCGCATCCATGAATGACTGCTCAACGCGCAGCACGGACAATCGATTGACCACCTTTCTCTTTGGGTGGCGCATTATATCTACACCACTCCTAGCGTCCAATACAAACGTTTGTTTGAATTGGCTCAAAGCCAGAGAAATCAAAGTCACGCGGCTTATGAACGGCCATTTTGCCGTATTGACCGGAATAAGCGTTCCGGTCAAGATACGGTCGGTTTTGCGCTCGCCGTAGGCTGACTGTTGGTATCAAGAGCACCTCTAAAGACAGGGCGATGGCAGTACAAGGTGATTTGTTGCGCAGGTTTGGCGCGCAGTTTACACGCCACGATAATAAATGACTTGTCGGTCACTACTGACGAACGGTCATCTGCCTCGTGAGCAAGGTCACCCGATACACCTGCCAGCGTTTTTAGAGGTGCCCTTGCGCCGATGAGCATCAAACCGCCAGGTTCGCCTAGGCGACTTTCTTTTCACCGGAGAGTAACGAGGAATCCATGAAGGTTCTTGTAGCTGTCAAACGCGTTGTGGATTACAACGTCAAGGTTCGCGTCAAGGCGGACAATTCCGGCGTCGACCTCGCCAACGTCAAGATGTCGATGAACCCGTTCTGCGAAATCGCAGTGGAAGAAGCCGTACGCCTGAAAGAAAAAGGTGTTGCGACTGAAATCGTCGTCGTCTCCGTCGGCCCGTCCACCGCTCAAGAGCAACTGCGCACTGCGCTGGCTCTGGGTGCCGACCGTGCCATCCTCGTCGAATCCGCTGAAGATCTGACTTCCCTGGCCGTTGCCAAGCTGCTCAAGGCTGTTGTCGACAAGGAACAGCCTCAGCTGGTGATCCTTGGAAAACAAGCCATCGACAGCGACAACAACCAGACTGGCCAGATGCTCGCTGCATTGAGCGGCTACGGTCAGGGCACCTTCGCTTCGAAAGTCGAAGTGTCCGGCGACACCGTTGCCGTGACCCGCGAAATCGACGGCGGCGCGCAGACAGTTTCCCTGAAGCTGCCAGCCATCGTCACCACCGACCTGCGTTTGAACGAGCCGCGCTATGCGTCTCTGCCAAACATCATGAAAGCCAAGAAGAAGCCTCTCGAAGTGCTGACTCCGGACGCTTTGGGCGTTTCCACCGCCTCCACCAACAAGACCGTGAAAGTCGAAGCGCCAGCTGCACGCAGCGCGGGTATCAAGGTCAAGTCGGTGGCTGAACTGGTCGAGAAACTGAAAAACGAAGCGAAGGTAATCTAAATGACTATCTTGGTTATTGCTGAACACGACAACAAAGTAGTGGCCCCGGCCACACTGAACACCGTGGCTGCCGCTGCAAAAATCGGTGGTGACATCCACGTGCTGGTTGCAGGCCAAGGCGTTGGCGCCGTGGCTGAAGCCGCTGCGAAAATCGCTGGCGTGACTAAAGTGCTGGTGGCCGACAACGCCGCCTACGCTCACCAGTTGCCGGAAAACGTTGCTCCTCTGGTTGCCGAGTTGGGCAAGGGCTACAGCCACATCCTGGCTGCCGCCACTTCCAACGGCAAAAACATCCTGCCGCGCGTTGCCGCTCAGCTGGACGTTGACCAGATCTCCGAGATCATCTCGGTCGAAAGCGCTGACACCTTCAAGCGTCCGATCTACGCCGGTAACGCCATCGCCACCGTTCAATCGAACGCTGCCGTAAAAGTCATCACCGTGCGTGCCACCGGTTTCGACCCGGTTTCCGGCGAAGGTGGCTCCGCTGCCGTTGAAGCGGTTGCTGCTGCGCACGACGCTGGCACTTCGAGCTTTGTCGGCGAAGAACTGGCCAAGTCCGATCGTCCTGAACTGACCGCTGCCAAGATCGTTGTTTCCGGCGGTCGCGGCATGCAGAACGGCGACAACTTCAAACACCTGTACGCCCTGGCCGACAAGCTGGGCGCTGCCGTCGGTGCTTCGCGCGCCGCGGTCGACGCAGGTTTCGTACCCAACGACATGCAGGTCGGTCAGACCGGCAAGATCGTTGCTCCACAGCTGTACATCGCCGTCGGTATCTCCGGCGCGATCCAGCATCTGGCCGGCATGAAAGACTCCAAAGTGATCGTTGCGATCAACAAGGACGAAGAAGCGCCGATCTTCCAGGTGGCCGATTACGGCCTGGTGGCGGACTTGTTCGAAGCCATCCCTGAGTTGGAGAAGCTGGTCTAATCCGGCTGCTTCACTTATAAAGAGCCCGACCTGTTGGTCGGGCTTTTTTTTGTTCCGGATTTGAGTGGGAGAGTGTCGCCATGGATCTGCGCCGCGTGTGTGGCTGGTCATTGCTGTTGGGCCTGACAATGTTGCCGGCGCTGTCCAATGCCGCGGGCAAGTGCGAACGCCTGGTGGTGACCGGTAGCCCGGACGCACCACCGTACCTGTGGCAAGACCCGCAAAACCCCAAGCGTTTGATCGGTGCCAGCGCTGACCTCTTGCAACAGGTGGCGGGGGAGATGGGCATCAAGGTCGAGCTGCTTTATGCCGGCAAGCGCGCACAGGCACTGGATGAAGTGCGCAGCGGACGCATGGACATGTTGGCCGATGCGTCACTGACCGTCAGTGAACTGGACACCCTGGACTATATCCATCCACCGCTGCTGGAAAATGATTACCTGGTCTGGACCCGCAAGGACTCGGCACTGGTCTACAACCAAGTGCAGGATCTCCATGGCCATCCCGGTGCGCTGTCGGAAAAGTCTCGAATGACCCAGGCATTCGGCACTTTCGCCGAGCAGCAATTGACCCTCCTGCGTACTCCAAACCTGACCCAGGCCTTTCAGAAATTGCTGCTGGGGGAGGTGGAATTCGTCCTCGCCGGGCGCTACTCGGGCATGGCCGCCGCGCAGGCGCTGAGCATGGCCAATGACCTGATCCCTCGCCCGCAACCGGTCGACAAGCCCGGACTGTTCCTCGCGGTTTCCCACAACTCTGCCTGCAACGATCCTTGGTTGCGCGGACAGCTGGCCAAAAAGATGACAGAATTGCCCGCGTCCGGACTGACTGAGGCTGTGTTGCAACGCAACATCGAGCGCTGGAAAGCGCAGCAGCAGCAACAACCGCAGCAACTGCCTGTCAGTACCCCAAAACAGTAGGGATTTTTAGTGAGTATTCGACCTCTTTTCGCTGCCCTGGCCGTTCTGGCTCTGGCGGGTTGTGCAGCCGATCCGGCGCCGAATGAACAAATACGCTTGACCGAACAGACCCTCGAACAAGCCAAGGCCGTTGGCGCCAACGCCGACGATGTGCCGGAACTGAAGCTGGCCGAAGAAAAATTCTCTCGCGCCCAAGGCGACATGGCCGATCATTCCTACAAGCATGCGCGCATGCGGGCCGAACAGGCCGAGCTGGATGCGCGCCTGGCTGAAGCGAAGGTGCTGACCCTCAAGAGCGAGGAGCAGTTGAACGTGCTCAACACCCGCATCACTCGTCTGCGCAAGCAACTGGGAGATGCCCAATGAGCCTCACGTCCAAAGCACTCGGCGGTTTGATCCTGGCAGGTTGCGCGAGCCTTTATGGTTGTGCCGGTCAACACAGCGAGACCGCGCTGCAGCAAGCCGGCCAAGACTTCCAGAAGGTCAAGGAAGACTCCAACGTGCTGCGAATCGCTCCCAAGGATGTGATCCGCGCCGGCGAATCCCTGGCCCGCGCCGACCGGCTTTCCAGCTATTGGGGCAGCGGCGCGGACGTGGTGCATTACGCCTACCTGAGCCAGCGCTACAGCGAAATCGCGCGTGAACACACCAATCAAGTGCTCAACGAAGAGCGCGCGACGAAGCTCGAACTGGAGCGTCAACGCCTGCAACTGGCCTTGCGTGAGTCCAAGTTGCTCAGTGTGCAGCAGCAGGGCAAGTGGCTCGAAGAACAGATCGTTGCACTGGCGACCACGCAGACTGATCGCGGCCTGGTGATGACCCTGGGTGACGTGCTGTTCGATACAGGTGAGGCGGAGTTGAAGAACTCGGCGAACCGTGTGGTGCTCAAAATCGTGCAGTTCCTGCAACTCAATCCCAAGCGTGTGGTTCGCATCGAGGGCTACACCGACAGCACAGGCGGCAAGCAGGAGAACCTCAAGCTGTCCCTTGACCGCGCGCAGTCGGTAGCGGATGTGCTGATGGACCTGGGTATCGACGATAAACGAATCAAAGTCGAAGGCTACGGCGATGATTACCCGGTGGATGTGAACGCTTCCGAGCGTGGTCGCGCGCAGAACCGACGGGTGGAAATTGTGTTCTCCGACGAAAAAGGCCAGCTCGGCGCCGCTCGCTGAGGGCTGCGTCACTGGAAAACCCGGCCTGCCTGTCAGCGCCGGGTTTTTTTACGCCTGCCAATCGCTTCACAAAGCAGTACAGTTTTTGCTGACACTGCACTGTATGGTCGACTATTGTGGCAACTGTCCCAGTACACTTCTAAACTGTTCCGGTATTGTTTCACACAAGAATAAAATGCCCGTGAAATCGAGTGCTGCGTCATGACCAATCTCTTGCTCTACCAACGTATTGCTCAGCAACTGGCCGAAGACATCCGTCGTGGCGTCTATCAGCCGGGGGAGCGCGTGCCTTCGGTACGCAAGATGAGCTCGCAGCTCAACGTCAGTCATGCGACCGTGTTGCAGGCTTACGCCAACCTTGAGGATCAGGGGCTGATCCGCGCCCGGCCACAATCGGGTTACTACGTGCACCAGACGCCGGCCCTGACCGCGCCGACACCGGATATCGCCCGGGTTGAGCGCCCGGGCCTGGTCACGCGTAGCAGCATCATTCAACAAGTGTTGGTCGAGTCGCGCCGCGAGGGTGTTTTTCCCCTGGGGGCGGCGGTGCCAAGCGTCGACTACCTGCCTGTCCGCGCCTTGCACCAGCAGTTGGCCAAAGTCACCCGTTTCCATAGCCCGCGGGCTTTCAGCTACATGTTCAGCCCCGGTTTCGAGCCGTTGCGCCGACAGGTGGCGATCCGCATGCGTGATGCCGGTGTAGTGGTCGACCCCTCCGAGGTAGTGATCACCCACGGTTGCGTTGACGCGTTGCAGATGTCACTGCGGGTGCTGACCCGGCCGGGCGACCTGATCGCCGCCGAATCACCGACCTATTACGGATTGCTGCAACTGGCCGACCTGCTGGGCCTCAAAGTCATTGAAATCCCGAGCGACCCGGCGTCCGGCATGAGCCTGGAAGCCCTGCAATTGGCGGCCAACCAGTGGTCGATCAAGGCGCTGGTGCTTACCACGCGTCTGAGCAATCCGCTAGGCGGCACCATGCCTGAAGAGCGGCAGAAGCAACTGCTGCGCCTGGCCTCGGATTTCGATATCCAGATCGTCGAAGACGACATTTATGGCGAGCTGATGTTTGAGCAGGGACGCACCAAGTCTCTGAAAGCCTATGACCGGCTGGATCGCGTGATTTATTGCTCAAGCTTTTCTAAAACCCTGTCACCGGGCGTGCGGATCGGCTGGATGATCGCCGGCAAGTATCAGCAGGAAATTCAGCGTTTGCAGACCTTCAGCACGCATTCGGCGTGCAGCGTCACGCAAATGGGGATCGCCGCTTACCTCGAGAACGGCGGTTACGACCGTCACCTGCGCTACATTCGTCAGGAATATCGCAAAAACCTCAGCGCCTTCCAGCTGGCCGTGCAGCAGTATTTTCCGGAAGGCACGCAAATGACCCGGCCTACCGGCGGTTTTATTCTATGGGTCAGTCTGCCGGGGCGGGTTAACACTCAGGAACTGCATGTGCGTGCTTTGCAGCAAGGCATCAGCATCGCGCCGGGGTTGATTTTCAGTAATACCGAGCAGTTCAATCATTGCATTCGGCTGAACTGTGGCACGCCGTGGAACCGTGAAGCCGAGCGTGCATTGATGACATTGGGAATGTTGGCGACTCAACTTTGCCAGGAGATGGCCGGCGGCATTTAAAGGGACGGACTGTTCAGGCGTGTCCATGCTTGTCTTGTTGCCTGCAACAGGCGAGCATATGGCCCTCTGCCGTTAGCCCTGTTGGGTCCATGAAACCGATTTATCCTGCCGTGTGGCTGTCCTTATGCCTGTTGATGACCTTTCATGCCGAAGGCGTCATGGGCGCTTCCGTTCAGGAAAAACCGACAGCCAGTACATCCTCGAAGAAAGCAGCACCTGTAAAAAAAGTCGCGCCGGTGAAAAAAAAGCCGACGGTGAAAAAGCGTCCACCCATTGCCTCCAAATCGAAATCGGCCAGCGAAGTGGTGAAAACCCAACTTCCTCCGGTAAAGCTGGACTTGAGCTTGCCTCAAGGCATGGTTGAAGAGCTGAAGCCGATCGGAACGGTGCCATTGCCCCGGCACGATGCGGTGTTGCCACAAATGTTTGGTGACAAAGCGAGCAGCAGCCCGTTTCAGCTCAACGGCCGTCTGCTCAACAACGAAATGCAGTTGCAACGGCGTAACGAAGAACGCCGGGATGTCGAAGGCGCAGCACTGGATTTCGAGTTCAAGCGGTAAACGACGCTGATTCGTGACCCCCGACCCAGACGCTTTGTCGGAGACTGGTCAGTCACGCTCGTTTGAGTGCAAAAACCCCGGTCCAGGTAATTTTAAACGGCTGTTTTAACGGTTACTCTGTGCCTCGTCCATTAACACATTGCCCCGCGAGGAGCTTTCGTCATGAAGTGCCGTGAAGGCTGTGGCGCCTGTTGCATTGCCCCTTCCATCAGTTCGCCGATTCCCGGCATGCCCAATGGCAAAGCCGCTGGCGAACGTTGTATCCAGCTATCTGTCGATAATTTGTGCCGTCTTTTCGGAATGCCGGAGCGTCCTGCCGTCTGCTCGGCATTTGCAGCCGATGTCGAAGTCTGCGGAAGCAGCAGTGACGAAGCGATCAAGTTGCTGGGTTGGTGGGAGCAAGTAACGGCGGCGTGATGTGTTCAACGAACGGAACTTCAACAATAAGGAATAAGACTATGGGTTCGCTGCATCGTATGGCTGTGCTGTGTGGTTTGACACTGGTGCTGGCTACCTCGGCGGCACACGCCGAAGACTGGAAAGTTGCCAAGAACGAAGACGGTATCAAAGTATCCCTGAGTGAAGTGCCCGGCTCTGACTACAAGGCCTATCAAGGCGTTACGTTGATGAAAACCACCGTCGCCAAACTGCGTGCATTGCAGGAAGACGTGGCCGGTGCCTGCGCCTGGATTCACGAATGCAAGACTCAGAAACTGCTCAAGCACGAAGGCGATCAGAATTGGACCTACACCCAGTTCAATACCCCATGGCCAGTGACTCCGCGTGATTCGGTGTTGCACGTCACCACCATTGAAGGCACCGACGGCAGCCTGACGCGCAAACTCGAAGGCGTGCCGAAATACATTCCGGAAGAAAAAGGTTTTGTGCGGGTCACCAAGGTCGAAGGTTTCTGGAAGTTCGTACCCAAGGGGGATCAGGTCGAAGTGACCTATCAGGTGCACACCGAGCCGGGTGGCAGCATCCCGTCGATGGTGGCCAACAAGTTCGTGGTCGATGCACCGTTCAACACCCTCAAAGCCTTGAAGCAACGCGCCGAGAAGTAATCGCACGGCGTTTGATGTAACGCCCCGACTTTCGGGGCGTTTGCGTTTCTGAGGAGGGTGAAAAAGGTTTATTTTGTTTCTGGATATACGTTGCACGAAATTTTCACAAAGCCTCCAAGACAATCCGCCCGATCAGCTTGCCAAACAGTAATCATTGGCAATGATGCAGGTGATCGTGCAACATTTGCGCACCGCGCAAGCCCCGGGGCCGAGAACTGGCCGACAGAGGGCCGGGCACCACTTTATTTTTGTAACTTCAACTTCCAATGGGTCCTAAAACGACATGGCAAACCCGGACGCCCTGAGTCAGCAGCGAGCTTCTAGTCGCCTGCTGCAACCGACCGTCAAATCGCACCTGGCCTACACGCTGCTGTGCGCTTTTGTCATGATGGTCATGTTCAGCCTGCTGCGCGTTGCGCTGCTGGTCTACAACCGCTCGATGATTCTTGATACACCGGCCTCGACCTTCCTTGAAGCGTTCGCCAACGGCCTGCGTTTCGACCTGCGTCTGGTGGTCTACCTCATCGTTCCGTTGCTGCTGGCGTTGTTCAGTGCACGGGCCATGGCGGCACGCGGTTTTTTCCGCCTTTGGCTCACCGTCGCTTCGAGCATCGCGTTGTTCCTCGGCTTGATGGAAATGGACTTTTACCGCGAATTCCACCAGCGCCTCAACGGTCTGGTCTTCCAGTATGTGAAGGAAGACCCGTCTACCGTGATGAGCATGCTCTGGTATGGTTTTCCGGTGGTTCGCTACCTGCTGGCCTGGGCCTTCGGCACGCTGATCCTGACCCTCGCGTTCAAGGGCGCGGACCGCGCGACCCGGCCTCGTGGCCCATTCAGCGGCGGCAGCATCGGCACGCGCCAGATCGCCCCGTGGTATGCACGCATCGCGGTATTCGTGGTTTGCCTGATGATGTGCGTAGTTGCCGCCCGCGGTACTCTGCGTCAGGGGCCGCCATTGCGTTGGGGTGACGTCTACACCACCGATTCGAACTTCGCAAACCAGTTGGGCCTCAACGGCACGTTGCAACTGATTGCCGCCGCCAAGAGCCGGATGTCGGACGAGCGCAGCAACATCTGGAAAGCCACACTGGACCAGCCACTGGCCCAGCAGACCGTACGTGACATGTTGCTGACACCCAGCGACAAACTGGTTGATGCAGATATTGCCGCCGTCCGTCGCAACTTCACCCCGAATGCCGACAAGACCCTGCCGATCAAGAACGTCGTGGTGATCCTGATGGAAAGCTTCGCCGGTCACTCGGTTGGTGCATTGGGACGTCCGGGTAACATCACGCCGTCTTTCGACGCACTGTCCAAAGACGGTCTGTTGTTCGACC
Organism: Pseudomonas sp. fls2-241-R2A-110; assembly: GCF_030209165.1. NCBI lineage: Bacteria > Pseudomonadati > Pseudomonadota > Gammaproteobacteria > Pseudomonadales > Pseudomonadaceae > Pseudomonas > Pseudomonas sp. fls2-241-R2A-110. The sequence goes on from NZ_JARVSN010000006.1 coordinate 77,963, forward strand.
GCTTCTTCTCCAACGGCACGCATACCCACCAGGGCATGTTCGCGACCATGGCCTGCTTCCCGAACCTGCCAGGTTTCGAATACCTGATGCAGACCCCGGAAGGCAGTCACAAACTGTCTGGCCTGCCGCAGTTGCTCAGTGCCCGTGACTATGACGATGTGTACGTCTACAACGGCGATTTCGCCTGGGACAACCAGTCGGGCTTTTTCAGCAACCAGGGCATGACCAACTTCATCGGGCGTAACGACTTCGTTAACCCGGTGTTCTCCGACCCGACCTGGGGCGTGTCCGACCAGGACATGTTCAACCGTGGCCTGGAAGAGTTGAAAGCGCGCGATGGCAAGGACAAAAAACCGTTCTATGCCTTGTTGCAAACCCTGTCCAACCACACGCCATATGCCTTGCCAACACCGTTGCCGGTCGAGCGCGTCACTGATCGTGGCACCCTTAACGAGCACCTGACCGCCATGCGCTACTCCGACTGGGCGCTGGGGCAGTTCTTCGAGAAGGCGCGCAAAGAACCGTACTTCAAGGAAACTCTGTTCGTGATCGTCGGCGACCACGGTTTCGGCAACGAGCAGCAGATCACCGAAATGGACCTGGGACGCTTCAACGTTCCAATGCTGATGATCGCGCCGGGCATCCAGGACAAATTCGGTAAGGTCGACCATACCGTGGGCACTCAGATCGACATCGTGCCGACCATCATGGGGCGTGTCGGTGGCGACGTGATTCATCAATGCTGGGGTCGTGACTTGCTGAACCTGCCGGAAGGCGACAAGGGTTTCGGTGTGATCAAACCTTCGGGCAGCGATCAAACCGTCGCGTTGCTGACAGCGGATCGTATACTGGTCCTGCCTAAGGACATGCCGCCCAAGCTGTATCAATACGAGCTGGGCGCCAATCCTAAAGGTGACGTGATTCCAGAGTCGGCCGATGAAGCGGCCCTCAAGCAGAAACTTGAAGCGTTCTTGCAGACCGCGACCAAGAGTTTGCTCGACAACACCGCCGGTGTGGTAGACGGCAAGCCGGATTAAAATTTTCGGCAATAAAAAAGAGGCCCTTTTTCAAGGGCCTCTTTTTTTGTCTGTTAGATCGTTAAATCCTGCCGAGTAACAGCAGAATCAACAGCACTACCAACACCACGCCGATAATACCCGACGGGCCATAACCCCAACTTCTGGAGTGTGGAAAGACCGGCAAACCACCTACCAGTAGAAGAATCAGAATAACGATAAGAATTGTGCCCATGTCTATTTCCTTGTTGGAAGTGTTTCGAAGTGACCTAGCTTTAAACTGTCAGCTGGAAGGCATTTAATTCAAGCTGCTTATAACGTCCGACTGGCGCGTGGGGCAGAAAATTCCAAGTTTTTTTAATGTTTTTCGAAGAAAGGCTTATTTCGTTTTTGCAACGTTAATTGATGCAGGCTCGCCGTGGTTTGCTCGGGCCATTCAGCAATCTGATGGAGCGTGGGTCGGGCAATGTCCTTCGCTACACTCAGCGCATCTTTCCCGGAACGACAAGGCTGTTTGCTATGCAAAATCGCATGATGATCACTGGCGCGGGCTCAGGCCTGGGTCGCGAAATCGCGCTGCGCTGGGCGCGTGAAGGCTGGCAGCTGGCCTTGTCGGATGTCAGCGAGCCTGGCCTGCAAGAGACCCTCAAACTGGTCCGGGAAGCCGGCGGTGACGGTTTTATCCAGCGTTGCGATGTGCGCGATTACAGCCAGCTAACGGCCTTCGCCCAGGCGTGCGAAGAGAAACTGGGCGGCATCGATGTCATCGTCAACAACGCGGGCGTGGCCTCGGGCGGTTTCTTCAGTGAGCTGTCACTTGAAGATTGGGATTGGCAGATCGCGATCAACCTGATGGGCGTGGTCAAGGGCTGCAAGGCTTTCCTGCCGCTGCTGGAAAAAAGCAAAGGCAAGATCATCAACATCGCTTCGATGGCCGCACTGATGCAAGGCCCGGCCATGAGCAACTACAACGTGGCCAAAGCCGGCGTCGTGGCATTGTCCGAAAGCTTGCTGATCGAATTGGCACAGCAGGAAGTGGGCGTGCATGTGGTCTGTCCTTCGTTCTTCCAGACCAACCTGCTCGACTCCTTCCGCGGCCCAACCCCGGCCATGAAAGCCCAGGTCGGAAAATTGCTGGAAAGTTCGCCGATCACCGCGACCGACATTGCCGATTACATCTACGAGCACGTTGCCGCTGGCGAATTCATGATCCTACCCCACGAACAGGGCCGCATGGCGTGGGCGCTCAAGCAGAAAAACCCACAACTGCTCTACAACGAAATGACCGTCATGGCCGACAAAATGCGCGCCAAGGCCAAACAAAACGCGGGCTGAACTTGCCCCTGCGCAACACCCTCGTTAGGGTGGCCGCAATCGGCCATCCTCGCGAGACGTTTGCATGCTCAATTACTTGTGGTTTTTCCTCGCGGCGTTGTTTGAAATCGCCGGGTGCTTCGCGTTCTGGATGTGGCTTCGTCAAGGTAAAAGTGCATTGTGGGTCGTGCCGGCACTGATCAGCCTGACCTTGTTTGCGGTGTTATTGACCCGGGTCGAAGCGACTTACGCCGGCCGCGCCTATGCCGCTTACGGTGGCATCTACATTGTCGCGTCGATTGGCTGGCTGGCGGTGGTCGAGCGGATTCGTCCGTTGGGCTCGGACTGGCTGGGTGTGGCGTTGTGCGTGATCGGGGCCAGCATCATTTTGTTCGGCCCGCGCTTCTCCGCCTCCTGATGCTGGATTGAACCGATTTGTCAGACGTTTCCGTCGGGGGGAATCGTCGTGCGCTGTAGGGCAGGACTGATTTGCCTTCGCTGCATTGAAGACCGGCTGTGCGACGGGCATCTTCAAGGGCCGGTAACCCTGAAGGATGAATGCCATGCTTGTACTCAGCCGCGTTGTGGGCGAGATGATTTCCATCGGTGACAACATTTCCGTGCGCATTCTTGCCGTCAACGGAGGCAGCGTGCGTTTCGGCGTCGAAGCCCCCCAGAACGTCAATGTGCACCGCGCCGAAGTCTATGAGCGCATCCAGATCAAACTGGCCAAAAACAAAGGTCGTTGAAGGGCTCAGTCGAACAGATGCTTGGGCACATCATGCTTGAGCATCAACTGGCATTGCTCGCTCTCCGGATCGAAGACAATCAGTGCCTGACCCTTGGTCAGCGCTTGGCGAACACGTAATACGCGGGTTTCCAGCGGCGTGTCATCGCCGTTGTCCGTACCGTCACGGGTCACGAAATCCTCGATCAGGCGGGTCAGTGTGTCGACTTCTAGTTGGTCGTAGGGAATCAGCATAGGCACCTCGGTTTGACAATGGCGCGATGCTACGGCGAATGAGCGACTGCGGCTAGCCTCGACCTTGAAGGTTGCCTGGCCCGGCGCCATCGCGAGCAGGTCCGCCCCACAGTTGATCGCATTCCACTGTGGGAGCGGGCTTGCCTGCGATGGCGATAGTCCTCACACCCATACTCCGGATCGGGACTCAGCTATCGGAGCGTTGCCCAACGAGGCTATCCACCGGCGGCACCCGCGTATCGCTTTCCATCTGCGTGTCGTGCTCGATCTGATGACTGAACCGGTCCAGCGATCCCTTCGCCGGCTGAGCATCGCTGGCAAATACCGGCGGACTCAGAATATAAGCACCCAGCAACCGGCTGAGCGCAGCCAGGCTATCGATGTGCGTACGTTCATAGCCGTGAGTGGCGTCACAGCCGAAGGCGAGCAGGGCGGTGCGAATGTCGTGGCCGGCCGTCACCGCCGAGTGCGCGTCGCTGAAGTAATAACGGAACAAGTCACGGCGCACCGGCAGCTCGTTTTCACTGGCTAATCTAAGCAGGTGCCGCGACAGGTGGTAGTCATAGGGTCCGCCGGAATCCTGCATGGCGACGCTCACCGCATGCTCGCTGGAATGCTGGCCGGGGGCGACCGGTGCGATGTCGATGCCGACGAATTCGCTGACGTCCCAGGGCAATGCCGCCGCGGCGCCGCTGCCGGTTTCTTCGGTGATGGTGAACAGGGGATGGCAGTCGATCATCAACTCTGCGCCGCTGTCGACGATCGCTTTCATCGCCGCCAGCAGTGCCGCAACGCCGGCCTTGTCATCCAGGTGGCGAGCACTGATGTGGCCGCTTTCGGTGAACTCGGGCAGTGGGTCAAAGGCGACAAAATCGCCCACGCTGATGCCCAGTGAGTCGCAATCGGCACGGGTCGCGCAATAAGCGTCCAGGCGCAATTCAATGTGATCCCAGCTGATCGGCATCTCATCCACCGCTGTGTTGAACGCGTGCCCCGAGGCCATCAACGGCAATACGCTGCCGCGGATCACGCCGTTGTCGGTGAACAGACTGACGCGACTGCCCTCGGCAAATCGGCTGGACCAGCAACCGACCGGCGCCAACGTGAGTCGACCATTGTCTTTCACTGCACGCACCGCCGCACCGATGGTGTCGAGGTGGGCGGAAACCGCACGGTCAGGGCTGTTTTTCTTGCCCTTGAGCGTTGCGCGGATCGTACCGCGCCGGGTCATTTCGAACGGAATGCCCAGTTCTTCAAGGCGCTCGGCGACGTAACGCACGATGGTGTCGGTAAACCCGGTCGGGCTGGGAATGGCGAGCATTTCCAGCAAGACTTTTTGCAGGTAGTTGAGATCCGGTTCGGGAATTTTGCTGGTCATGGAAACTCCTGATGAGTAACGAACATCGATGGTTTCGATGAAGGGGATGAGTTCGTGTTTCCTGCCAAGGCCCCATCGCGAGCAAGCTCGCTCCCACAGGGAAACGCGGTCAACTGTGGGAGCGAGCTTGCTCGCGAAGGCGCCAGTCCAGGCAATAAATCATTAAGAAGCCGCTGGCTGACTGTGCGGAAACAACAAATCCACGAACCGCTCCGCTGTCGGCTGCGGTTCATGGTTGGCCAGCCCGGCGCGTTCGTTGGCTTCGATGAATACGTATTCCGGCTGGTCCGCGGCTGGCACCAACAGATCAAGCCCGACCATTGGAATGTCCAGCGCCCGCGCGGCACGCACGGCGGCATCGACCAGGGTCGGATGCAAGATCTCCGTGACATCCTCAAGGATGCCACCGGTGTGAAGATTCGCCGTACGCCGTACGAACAGATGCTCGCCGGCCGGCAGAATGCTGCTGTAGTCGTAACCCGCCGCCTGCAAGGTGCGCTGAGTCTCATGGTCCAGAGGGATTTTGCTTTCACCGCTGGTCGCGGCCTGCCGACGACGACTCTGGGCCTCGATCAGCGCCTCGATCGAATGCTGGCCATCGCCCACCACTTCGGCCGGTCGACGAATGGCCGCGGCGACCACTTCAAAGCCAATCACCAGAATCCTCAGATCAAGGCCTTCGTGGAAGCTTTCCAACAACACCCGGCTGTCGAATTCGCGTGCTGCATCGATGGCGTGCTGAATGTCCTCGATGGTCTGCAGGTCCACGGCAACGCCTTGGCCCTGTTCGCCATCCAGAGGTTTGACCACCACCCGTTCGTGCTCATCGAGAAAGGCCAGGTTGTCATCGGCATTGCCCGCCAGTTGCTGGGAAGGCAGGTTCAGCCCGGCGGCCTTGAGCACTTTATGCGTCAGGCTTTTGTCTTGGCACAGGGTCATGCTGATGGCGCTGGTCAGGTCACTCAACGATTCGCGACAACGTACGCGACGCCCGCCATGACTGAGGGTGAACATGCCGGCATTGGCATCATCGACATGTACATCGATGCCACGGCGATGGGCTTCCTCGACGATGATTCGCGCATACGGATTGAATTCGGCTTCCGGGCCCGGACCGAGGAACAACGGCTGGTTGATGCCATTCTTGCGCTTGATGGCAAAGGTCGGCAGGTTGCGAAAACCGAGCTTGGCATAAAGACTTTTAGCCTGACGATTGTCGTGCAGCACCGACAGGTCCAAGTAGCTCAGGCCACGGCTCATGAAGTGTTCGATCAGGTGGCGCACCAGCACTTCACCGACACCGGGCCGCGAGCAGTGCGGATCCACCGCCAGGCACCAAAGGCTGCTGCCGTTTTCCGGGTCGTTGAAGGCCTTGTGATGATTGAGGCCCATGACACTGCCAATGATTGCGCCGCTGTCCTCATCTTCAGCCAGCCAATACACCGGGCCACCTTGATGGCGTGGCGTCAGCAGATGTGCATCGATGGGCAACATGCCGCGTGCCTGGTACAGCTGATTGATCGCCTGCCAGTCTGTTTCGCTCTGGGCGCGGCGAATCCGAAAACCACGAAACACACGCGTTGACTGACGATAATCGCTGAACCACAGACGCAAGGTGTCGGACGGGTCCAGGAACAGTTGAACCGGCTCCAGCCCCAGCACTTGCTGAGGGGCGGCGACGTACAGCGCAATGTCTCGCTCGCCCGGCTGCTCATTGAGCAACTCTTGGGCGAGGCTCGCCGGATCAGGAAACGTGTGGCCGATCAACAACCGGCCCCAGCCGCAATGCACCGCAATGGGCGCTGCGCCCAGTTCACTGCCGTCCTCGGCCAGGCGCGCCTGCAAGCGTTCATAAGTGGGCGACTGACCGCGCAACAAGCGTTGGCTATACGCCGTAGCGTTAGGTTTCATCGATCAGATTCCTTGTTCACTGAGCCACAGGTTCAGGGCCGCCAACTGCCACAGCTTGGAGCCGCGCAACGGGGTCAACTGGCCTTGCGGATCGGTCAGCAGGCGGTCAAGCATGTCCGGGTTGAACAGACCACGATCCTGACTCGGATCCAGCAGCAGCTCGCGGACCCAGTTCAGCGTGTCGCCTTGCAAATGCTTGAGGCCGGGCACCGGAAAGTAACCTTTCTTGCGATCAATCACTTCGCTCGGAATGACCAGACGCGCCGCTTCCTTCAGGACCTGTTTACCACCGTCCGGCAGTTTGAATTTGCCCGGCACGCGGGCCGACAACTCCACCAGGCGATAGTCCAGAAACGGTGTGCGCGCTTCCAGGCCCCACGCCATGGTCATGTTGTCGACGCGTTTGACCGGGTCGTCCACCAGCATGATCGTGCTGTCCAGGCGCAGGGCCTTGTCGACGGCGGCATCGGCACCGGGCTGTGCGAAATGTTCCTTCACGAAGTCGCCTGCGGCGTCATTTGCCGTCAGCCATTTCGGCTGCACCGTGGCGGCGTAGTCTTCATAACTACGGTCGAAAAACGCATCGCGGTAGGCGGCATATGGATCATCGGCACCGTCGACTTGCGGATACCAGTGATAACCGGCAAACAGCTCGTCGGCACCCTGGCCGCTCTGCACCACTTTGCAATGCTTGGCCACTTCCCGGGACAGCAGGTAGAAGGCGATGCAGTCATGACTGACCATTGGCTCGCTCATGGCGCGGAACGCCGCGGGCAGTTGCTCGATGATCTCTTTTTCGTCGATGCGCAGTTGATGGTGTTGCGTGTTGTAGTGCTTGGCGATCAGGTCCGAGTACTGGAATTCGTCGCCGCGCTCGCCGCCGGCATCCTGGAAACCGATGGAAAACGTCGACAGGTTTTCGACGCCGACTTCGCGCAACAGACCGACCAGCATGCTCGAGTCGACGCCGCCGGAAAGCAGGACGCCGACGTCGACCGCTGCCCGTTGACGGATCGCCACGGCATCACGAGTGCTGTCGAGGACACGGTCACGCCAGTCTTCGAGCGTCAGGTTCATCTCGTCGGCATGCGGTCCGTAGGGCAGGGTCCACCAGGTTTTCTGTTCGGTACGACCGTCCGCCTCGATGCGCATCCAGGTTGCGGGCGGCAGTTTTTCAATGCCGGCCAGCAAGGTGCGCGGCGCCGGGACCACCGCATGAAAGTTCAGGTAGTGATTGAGCGCCACCGGATCAAGGATCGGATTGATATCGCCGCCCTTGAGCAGTGCCGGAAGAGCGGAAGCAAAACGCAGGCGCTGGCCGGTGCGCGACAGGTACAGCGGCTTCACGCCGAGACGGTCGCGGGCGATGAACAGGCGCTGGGCGTCACGTTCCCAGATCGCGAACGCGAACATGCCGTTGAGTTTGGGCAGCAGCGCTTCACCCCAGGCGTGATAGCCCTTGAGCAGCACTTCGGTGTCGCCACCGGAATAGAAGGCATAGCCGAGGCTTTCGAGCTCGGTGCGCAGTTCCGGGAAGTTATAGATCGCGCCGTTGAAGGCCAGGGACAAGCCCAGTTGGTTGTCGATCATCGGCTGCGCCGAGCCGTCCGACAGGTCCATGATTTTCAGGCGACGATGGCCCAGGGCAATCGGCCCTTGGGCATGAAAACCCCATGCGTCAGGGCCACGTGGGGCCAGGTGATGGGTGATCCGTTCAACGGCCGCCAGGTCCGCAGGTTGATGATCGAAGCGTAACTCGCCAGCTAATCCGCACATAAATTCCTTACCGGTTTTTCCGTTGGGGAGGGTCAATCGATAATCGGCCAAAATGCCGGGTACTCAGAAACTGACCCGGTGAAATCCTGTGAGTTTTAGATCGATAAGTAATAAGTGTTGAAGCTCAAAGGGCTGGCCGTAACTCAAAATGCGCAGTCGCGTGCGGTACATAGTTAGGTTATGCATGGACAATGCTGCTGGTTAAGTGGCTGAAACACCTAGGATTTTGCGTTATTCACTGGCCGATGGATTCGCTACGGTAGGGGCTCTTTTGTAGGCAATAAGGAACATTGCGTATGCCCGTGAAGGACCCCTTGTTGCGGCGATCAAACCGTTCACCACCACAGACCGGCTCGCTGCGCTGATGCTGATGACCGGCGATCTGGAAACCGCCGAGTCGCTGCAAAAGACCCTTCCTGCGTGGCTCACGGATGCAACGCCGGAAATACCCGCAAAGGTTTGCCGCGCTCAACGTGACTTACCCGGCGAAGATGCAGGCGGTGTTCGAGAAGGCGGATACCCTCTCGACGGCCGACTATCTGAGCCAGGTGTCGGTGATCAAGATCGAAAAGGAAGTCGCGCAGAACGCCGTTTTCGAGCAGTTGACCCAGGCCGCATTGAGAATTGACGACCTGGGCATCTGCGCGCTGCCGGGCAGTTGAGTCTATTTGCCTCGAATCAGGCGCCGCAGGGCAAAGCGGTTCGGATGACAGGCCTCGGCCACGGCTCTGGGCAGTGGCAATGGTTCGTCGTCGAGCCAGGCTGCCAGCAACTCGCCTGACAAGGGCGCGGTGATCAGCCCGCGCGAGCCGTGGCCGCTGTTAACGTACACACCTTCGAGCCATGGACACGGGATGTCCGGGGTTTGCCGGGCATCCTTGCCCAGGGAGACGTAGGCGTCGGCGAAGGCCTCACGGTCTGCCAGAGGGCCGACAATCGGCAGGTAGTCGGGGCTGGTGCAGCGAAACGCTGCGCGACCTTCCAGCGTCTCGGGGCGCAAGGTGTCGGCGCCAAGTCGAGCCATCAGGTCCATCGAGATTTCTTCGAGCATGTGCAGATTGCCGGCGTGCTCGGCGGCTGTTGGCGTCAGGTCATCGTTGTTGAAGTCAAAACTCGCGCCGAGTGTGTGCTCGCCCAAGCGAGCCGGCGCGACATAGCCTTCGGCGCACACGACGGTGCTCAGTTCTTGGCTTTCTGGTGTCTGGGGCAGTCGGGTGATTTGGCCGCGAATACGTTTGAGAGGTAAATCGCTACTGAAGTCGAAACGCTTGATGTCGGCCGCACCGGCCAGTACCACCGTTGGCGCGCTGGCCAGCAACCGGTCGCCATCCCAAGCCTGCCAATGTCCCTGCTCACGACGCAATTGCAGCACATCGTGGTGCGTCAGAATCCGGATACCCGAATGCGCTGCTTGCCATGTGCAAAGTGCGGGCGGGTGCACCCAGCCGCCTTCGGGATAGAAGAGGCCGCCCCATTGCAGGTCGACACCCGCGAGAAGCCGCGCCCGTTCCTGATCGAGCATGTGCAATAAATCTTCGGGAAAGGCTTGCGCCAATTGCGCCTGGCGTTGCGCTTCCTTGGCGTTGAACGCCAGTTGCAATACGCCGCAATCGTCCCAGTCAACACCGCGCTGCAGATGCTCAAGCAGGCGTCGGGTGTAACCGAAACCACTGACAATCAACTGTGACAACGCCGTACCGTGGGCTGAAAGCTTGAGGTACAAAACGCCTTGTGGATTGCCCGAGGCTTCCTGTGCCAGTGCGTCATGTCGCTCCAGCAGACTCACCTGCCAACCCCGCGCAGCGAGGCTGGCGGCCGTCGCGCAACCGGCCAGGCCTGCACCGATCACCAGCGCATGACGTTCACCGGGCGCTGGCATCGGGCGAGCGAACCAGGGCTTGGCGGCAACGGGGGCTGCGGTTTCTTCAGGCCAGCCCAGGAACACCCCTCGCAGGATTTCCCACTTATGGCCAATGCCCGGCGTGCGCTTCATCTTGAACCCTGCTGCATTCAGCAGGCGTCGTACCCAACCGGTACTGGTGAAGGTGCTGATGGTCGATCCTGGCGCGGCCAGGCGCGCCAGTTCGGCAAACAGTTCGGCGGTCCACATGTCGGGGTTTTTCGCCGGGGCGAAACCGTCGAGAAACCACGCATCGATCCGTGCATCCAGTTGCGGCAGTTGCTCCAGTGCATCGCCAATCAACAAGGTCAGGGTCACGCGGCCGTTGTCCAGAACCAGTCGCTGGAAGCCTTGATGGATCGCCACGTAGTGCGCGAGCAATTGATCGGCAAACGGCTTGAGTTCCGGCCATAACGCCAGTGCCCGTTGCAGGTCCGGGGTGCTCAACGGGTATTTTTCGACGCTGACAAAATGCAATCGCGCACCGGCCACTGCCTGCTGCTCGAACAACTGCCAGGCACACAGAAAGTTAAGCCCGGTGCCGAAGCCCGTTTCGCCAATGACCAGTCGACCGCCGGCTGGCAACGCAGCAAAACGTTCACGCAATCCGTTCTGTTCCAGGAATACGTAACGGGTTTCTTCAAGGCCTGACTGGTTGGAAAAATACACATCGTCAAAGACTCGCGAACGCGGAAGTCCCTGTTCGTCCCAGTCAAGTTGGGCGTTAGGCAATACAGGTTTCATGGCAGGCTCTGCAACGGCAAGGTGGCCATTCTAGCCGATCGCCGTGACGACGCTTGATCCATGGCAGCTTCGCACCTCATAACCCTTGTCCGAGGGAATTTCTCTACGGACTGGCGGCCCAATCCGCTAGTCTTGCTCAATACGGGAAAGGGAGCTGTCCATGTTCGAATCTGCTGAAATCGGTCACGCCATCGACAAAGAAACCTATGACGCCGAAGTGCCAGCGCTGCGTGAGGCCTTGCTTGAAGCGCAGTTCGACCTTCAGCAGCAAAAACGCTTTGCGGTGATTATTTTAATCAACGGCATCGAAGGCGCAGGCAAGGGTGAAACGGTCAAGTTGCTCAACGAGTGGATGGACCCACGTTTGATCGAGGTCCGCACGTTCGATCAGCAGACCGACGAAGAACTGGCGCGACCACCGGCCTGGCGCTATTGGCGGATGCTGCCTGCCAGTGGGCGCATGGGGGTGTTCTTTGGCAACTGGTACAGCCAGATGCTGCAAGGTCGGGTGCATGGTTTGTTCAAGGATGCGGTGCTGGATCAGGCGATCAACCAGTCCGAACGCTTTGAAAAAATGTTGTGCGACGAAGGCACGCTGATCTTCAAGTTCTGGTTTCACCTTTCCAAGAAACAAATGAAGGCGCGACTCAAGGCGCTTGCCGACGATCCGCTGCACAGTTGGCGCATCAGCCCGCTGGACTGGCAGCAATCGGCAACGTACGACAAATTCGTTAAATACGGCGAACGCGTGTTGCGCCGCACCAGCCGTGACTACGCGCCCTGGCATGTCATTGAAGGGGTGGATGCGCATTATCGCAGCCTGACGGTGGGCAAGATCCTGCTCGAAGGTTTGCAAAATGCCCTGCTGCGTACCCAAGTGCACGCGGACAAAGTCAACGCGGCGCCGCTGCCGATCCATGTCGATCAATTGAATCTGCTCGACAGCCTGGACCTGACCTTGAGTCTGGACAAGGACGATTACGAAGAACAACTGATTACCGAACAGGCGCGGTTTTCAGGCTTGATGCGCGACAGACGCATGCGCCGACACGCCTTGGTGGCGGTATTCGAAGGCAACGATGCGGCCGGCAAGGGCGGGGCAATACGTCGAGTCGCCGCGGCGCTCGACCCGCGTCAATACAGCATCGTGCCAATTGCCGCGCCCACCGAAGAGGAGCGTGCACAGCCCTATCTATGGCGGTTCTGGCGGCACATTCCGGCCAAGGGCAAATTCACGGTGTTCGATCGATCGTGGTACGGCCGGGTCTTGGTCGAGCGCGTTGAAGGCTTCTGTCCACCCGCTGACTGGCTGCGGGCTTACAGCGAGATCAATGATTTCGAAGAGCAGATTTCCGATTCGGGCGTTATCGTGGTCAAGTTCTGGCTGGCCATCGACAAGGCGACGCAACTGGAGCGATTCCAGGCGCGCGAAGAGATTCCCTTCAAGCGTTTCAAGATCACCGAAGACGATTGGCGCAACCGCGAACGATGGGACGCTTACCGTGAGGCGGTGGGCGATATGGTTGACCGCACCAGCACCGAAGTTTCGCCGTGGACCCTGGTGGAAGCCAATGACAAGCGCTGGGCTCGAGTCAAAGTCCTGCGCACAATCAACCATGCGCTGGAAGAAGCGTTCGAGAAATCAGACAAGCAGGCGAGGAAGGCGAAACAACGCAAGCAGTAAGGCGATGGTTACGCATACGCGGGGTGAATGATTGTCGCGGTCGGTTATGCGGTGGACTTATGCTCGGTCCACTCTCAACCGACAACAACAATGAGGTATGCCATGCGTGAAGTGGTGATCGTCGACAGCGTGCGGACCGGCCTGGCCAAATCCTTTCGCGGCAAGTTCAACCAGACCCGTCCGGACGACATGGCGGCGCATTGTGTCGATGCGCTGCTGGAACGCTCAGGCATCGACCCTTCCAGCGTCGAGGATTGCATCGTCGGCGCGGGTTCCAACGAAGGCGCGCAGGGGTTCAACATCGGGCGCAATGTCGCGGTGTTGTCGCGGTTGGGCATCGGCACCGCCGGCATGACCCTCAACCGTTTCTGCTCCTCGGGCTTGCAAGCCATTGCCATTGCCGCCAACCAGATCGCTTCGGGTTGCAGCGACATCATTGTTGCCGGTGGTGTTGAATCCATCAGCCTGACCATGAAAAGCGTCAACACCGACAACCTCATCAACCCGCTGCTGAAAGAGCAGGTGCCGGGCATTTATTTCCCGATGGGGCAGACGGCCGAAATCGTCGCGCGCCGTTACCACGTCAGCCGTGAAGAGCAGGATCTGTACGCCCTGCAAAGTCAGCAAAGAACCGCTCAAGCACAGGCGGCTGGATTGTTCGACGATGAAATCGTGCCGATGGCGGTGAAGTATCGGGTTGAAGACAAGGCCACCGGCCAGATTCAGATCCTCGACGGTATCGTCGATCACGACGACTGCAATCGCCCGGACACCACGTTGCAAAGCCTGGCCGGGTTGAAGCCGGTGTTTGCTGAGGACGGCTCGGTGACGGCGGGCAACTCTTCACAATTGTCCGATGGCGCTTCGATGACGCTGGTGATGAGCCTGGATAAAGCGCTGGAACTGGGGCTGAAGCCAAAGGCTTTTTTTCGCGGGTTCGCGGTGGCTGGGTGCGAGCCGGACGAGATGGGGATCGGCCCGGTGTTCTCGGTGCCAAAACTACTCAAGGCCAAGGGTTTGCAGGTGGCGGACATTGACCTTTGGGAGCTCAACGAAGCCTTCGCTTCGCAGTGCCTGTACAGCCGCAATCGCCTGGAAATCGATAACGACAAGTACAACGTCAATGGCGGTTCGATTTCCATTGGTCACCCGTTTGGCATGACTGGATCGCGTCAGGTCGGGCATATCGTGCGTGAGTTGCAGCGGCGCAATTTGCGCTACGGCGTGGTCACCATGTGCGTGGGTGGCGGGATGGGTGCGACCGGATTGTTTGAGTCGGTGCGTTAAGTACTTCAACATTTGTAGCGAATGTTAAATAGCCATCGCGGGCAAGCCCGCTCCTACAGTGGATCGCATTCCAATGTGGGAGCGAGCTTGCCCGCGATGCAGTCGCCTCGGTCTACAGGCTCATACTTAAAAGCAGTTTGCGCTCGATGTAAGACTGGATCTCCCACACCGCCTTCTCCCGGTTTTCGAACGGTCCCTCCAGGGTGTTTTCCCGGGTGACGAAAAACAATTGCCCATTCACACGGCACAAACGGTCACTGCGAAAATACGTGGCGGGAGCTGGGTCCTTGGCGCGCATGCCGTACATGGTTGTCTCCTGGTGGAGTTTCTGTTGGCGGACCCAATGAGCTTATGCATGAACCACTTGCGGCGCCTGTCCAACTGATCGACGGCACCTCGCCAGATTTTTGATGCGACCTGCACAGTTTCATTCGCGGCCTGGCGGTAACTGTGCCTGTGTCGCACTCCGGTCTGAGCCTAGAATGGTGCCTCTTGCCATCTGGCTTTTTCGGGGTTCGCATGCACATTTCATCCGGTCGCTGGGTTTACGGTCTCTTCCTGGCCTTGCTGACCGCGTTGTTGTGGGGAATCCTGCCGATCAAACTCAAGCAAGTGCTGTTGGTGATGGACCCGGTGACGGTGACCTGGTTTCGCCTGATCGTGTCCGGCGGTTGCCTGTTCATTTACCTGGCCGCGACCAGACGCCTGCCCAGCCGCAAAGCCCTCGGCCCGCGCGGCGGTTGGCTGGTGGTGATGGCGGTGCTCGGTCTGGTCGGTAACTATGTGCTGTACTTGATGGGCCTGAACCTGCTGAGCCCCGGCACCGCGCAACTGGTGGTGCAGATGGGCCCGATCATGTTGCTGGTCGCCAGTCTGTTTGTGTTCAAGGAACGGTTCAGCGTGGGGCAGGGGATAGGCCTGCTGGTGCTGTTGATCGGCTTCGGGCTGTTTTTCAACCAGCGTCTGGTCGAGTTGCTGACGTCGCTGAGCGACTACACCGCGGGTGTGTTGCTGGTGTTGTTGGCTTCTACGGTCTGGACCTTTTACGCGCTGGGGCAGAAGCAATTGCTGACGGTGTGGAATTCACTGCAGGTAATGATGGTGATTTACCTGTTCTGCGCTCTCTTGCTGACGCCGTGGGTGCATCCGCTGGAGGCGCTGCAACTGAGTCCGCTGCAAGGCTGGCTGCTGCTGGCTTGCTGCATGAATACGCTGATTGCCTATGGCGCATTTGCCGAAGCGCTGGCGCATTGGGAAGCATCGCGGGTCAGTGCGACGTTGGCGATTACGCCGTTAGTGACGTTCGCTGCTGTCGCCGTGGCGGCGTGGTTGTGGCCGGATTTTGTGCATGCCGAGACGATCAATGGCTTGGGATATGGCGGGGCGGTGCTGGTGGTGCTGGGCTCGGCGCTGGTGGCACTGGGGCCGTCGTTGATTGCCGGGCTTCGGGCTCGGCGCGTTCGGATGTCCGTAAGCTGAACCGTGTCATCGTTCATCGCGAGCAGGCTCGCTCCCACATTGAACCGAGTCCTATCAGAAGAACGCGGTCACCTGTGGGAGCGAGCCTGCTCGCGATGACGGACTAACAATCACTACAAAATTCAGCCCTTGGCCCCGGCCTCCAGCATATTCTCTGGTCGCACCCACGCATCAAACTGTTCATCGGTCAGATAGCCCAACTGCAACGCCGCTTCCCGCAGAGTCAGACCTTCGGCGTACGCCTTCTTGGCAATCTCCGCCGACTTGTCGTAACCGATATGCGGGTTCAGCGCCGTCACCAGCATCAATCCACGTTCCAGGTGCTCGGCCATTTTCGCCGCATCGGGCTCAAGGCCGGCGATGCAATGCTGCTGGAAGTTGCTGCAACCATCGCCCAGCAGGCGGATCGATTGCAGCAGGTTGTGGATGATCACCGGTTTGAACACGTTCAATTGCAGATGGCCCTGACTCGCCGCAAAACCGATGGCGACGTCATTGCCCAAGACCTGACAAGCAAGCATCGACAGCGCTTCGCACTGCGTCGGATTGACCTTGCCCGGCATGATCGAACTGCCTGGTTCGTTGGCCGGCAGTTTCACTTCAGCGAACCCGGCTCGCGGCCCGGAACCCAGCAGGCGCAGGTCGTTGGCGATTTTCATCAGGGTCACTGCAAGGGTTTTCAGCGCGCCGGACAACGTGGTCAGCGGCTCATGACCGGCCAGCGCGGCGAATTTATTCGGTGCGGTGACGAACGGCAGGCCGGAGAGGGCGGCCAGTTCGGCAGCGATCGCCTCGCCAAAACCATGCGGCGAGTTCAGCCCGGTGCCGACGGCGGTGCCGCCCTGTGCCAGCTCGCACACCGCCGGCAGCGCACTGCGGATCGCCCGTTCGGCGTAATCCAGTTGTGCGATAAATGCCGAGAGTTCCTGGCCGAACGTGATCGGCGTGGCATCCATCATGTGCGTCCGGCCGGTCTTGACCAGTTTCATGTGCCGCGCCGACAGCTCCGCCAACCCGCCAGACAGCTCGCTGATGGCTGGCAGCAAATGCTGCTGGACCGCCTGAACCGCGGCGATGTGCATGGCCGTCGGGAAGCAGTCGTTTGAGCTCTGGGAGCGATTGACGTGATCGTTGGGATGAACCGGCGACTTGCCGCCACGTGGGTTGCCGGCCAATTCGTTGGCACGTCCGGCAATCACTTCGTTGACGTTCATGTTGCTCTGGGTGCCGCTGCCGGTCTGCCAGACCACCAGCGGGAACTGGTCGTCGTGGCTGCCGTCGAGCACTTCGTCGGCGGCCTGTTCGATCAGCCGGGCGATGTCGGCGGGCAGATCACCGTTGCGGTCATTGACCCGCGCCGCGGCTTTCTTGATCAGCGCCAGTGCATGCAGCACAGCCAGCGGCATGCGTTCGTTGCCGATGGCGAAGTTAATCAGCGAGCGTTGCGTCTGAGCGCCCCAGTAGGCTTCATCCGGGACTTCCACCTGGCCAAGGCTGTCGGTTTCGATACGGCTCATCTTGCACACTCCTGTAGGTCGATAGCGCAGTTTAGGCCGTGATCGCCGGCCGTGGTTCCATCAGTCTGGATTTTGACCGTTCAACCCCTCTAAATCAGACCCGACAAGGCTTGGGGTTGAGCGACACACTTTTTTAGGCGCAGAATGGACGCCCTTGGGGTTTTACCTCGCCTGCTAGAAAAGGAAACTCGATGACTCGTCTTCGTGCCATCTGTACCGCGGTTGCACTGGTTTGCGCCAGCGGCCCTGTTTTTGCCGATACCGCCAGCCATAACGCCAGTGCCGAAGCTTTCCTGACCCTGGCGCACGCTGACAAATTGGGCACTCCGGTGTACATGCAAGTGCAGCAAATGTTCGCTCAGCGCTTTGAACAGACCAAAGCCCCTGAATCGAAAAAAGCCTTGTTGGAAACTTACCAGGCCAAAGCCAACGCAGCGCTGGACCAAGCCATTGGCTGGAACAAGCTGAAGCCGGACATGGTCAAGCTCTACACCACCAACTTCAGCGAATCGGAGCTCAAGGACCTGGTTGCTTTCTACCAGTCGCCACTGGGCAAGAAAGTCCTGGAAAAAATGCCGCAGCTGACTCAGCAATCGGCCCAGATGACTCAAGCCAAGCTGGAAAGCGCAGTGCCTGTGGTCAACAAACTGCTGGCTGACATGACGGCCGAGCTGGAGCCTAAAGGCGCCGCTGCTCCTGCCAAGAAAAAGCCATAAGCGGAGTTCGGTATGACCATGCAACAACGCATCGAATCGACGTTGGGCCTGTTACAGCCCGAGCACCTGCAAGTGCTGGATGAGAGCCACATGCACAGCCGTGGGTTGCAGACCCATTTCAAGGCCGTGGTGGTCAGCCAGCAGTTCGAGGGTCTCAACCGCGTCAAGCGTCACCAGAAGGTCTACGGCACGCTCGGCGAGCTGATGGGCGAGTTCCATGCGTTGGCGCTGCATACCTACACGCCAGAAGAATGGGCACAGATCGATGCGGCTCCGGCCTCGCCAACCTGTGCTGGCGGCAGCAAGCATTAACCTTTGGTTTTTTGCTAGAATCCGCAACGCGCCGCTCACCCGGCGCGTTTTTTTTCGTATCCGGTTCACCCTTTGCGAGGGTAGCCACCTGGAGAATCACCCATGACACAAAAGATTGTCGTGGCGGCACTGTATAAGTTCGTCACCCTGGAAGATTACGTCGCCCTGCGCGAGCCATTGCTGCAAGCCATGGTCGACAACGGCATCAAAGGCACGCTGCTGATCGCCGATGAAGGCATCAATGGCACCGTGTCCGGCAGCCGTGAAGGCATCGACGGGCTGATGGCCTGGCTCAAGAACGACCCGCGCATGGACGACATCGACCACAAAGAGTCGTACTGCGACGACCAGCCGTTCTACCGCACCAAGGTCAAGCTCAAGAAAGAAATCGTCACCCTCGGCGTCGAAGGCGTGGACCCGAACAAAAAGGTCGGCACCTACGTCGATCCGCAGAACTGGAATGCGCTGATCAGCGATCCTGAAGTGCTGTTGATCGACACCCGCAACGATTACGAGGTCTCGATCGGCACCTTCGAAGGCGCCATCGATCCGAAAACCACCAGTTTTCGTGAATTCCCCGACTACATCAAAGCCAATTTCGATCCGGCCGTGCACAAGAAAGTCGCGATGTTCTGCACCGGCGGCATTCGTTGCGAGAAGGCGTCGAGCTACATGCTCAGCCAGGGCTTCGATGAGGTCTACCATCTCAAGGGCGGCATCCTGAAGTACCTCGAAGAGGTTCCGCAGGAAGAAACCAAATGGCAGGGCGACTGCTTTGTGTTCGACAACCGCGTGACCGTGCGTCATGACCTCAGCGAAGGCGACTACGATCAGTGTCATGCCTGCCGTACGCCGGTCAGCGTCGAAGACCGCGCCTCCGAGCACTACGTGGCCGGCATCAGCTGCCCGCATTGCTGGAACACGTTGAGCGAGAAGACCCGCCGCAGTGCCATTGATCGGCAGAAGCAGATCGAACTGGCCAAGGCGCGCAACTTGCCTCACCCGATCGGCTACAACTACAAGCAAACCCCTTCCGAGGCTTGAACCATGTCTGCACGCCGCCTGCTCTATGTGATGGATCCGATGTGTTCCTGGTGCTGGGGCTTTGCGCCAGTCGCCAATGCGCTGGTCGAGCAGGCGCACGCGGCAGGCGTGGAGGTGCATTTGGTGGTCGGCGGTTTACGCACCGGCAGTGGCTCGGCGCTGGAGCCGACCACCCGACGCTACATTCTTGAGCACTGGCAGGCGGTCAACGAGGCCACCGGCCAGCCGTTCAAAGTCGAAGGCGCGTTGCCAGACGGGTTTGTCTACGACACCGAGCCTGCCTGCCGGGCACTGGTGACCGCGCGCAGCCTGGCGCCGGATTGCGCGTGGAAGCTGCTCGGGCTGATTCAGCACGCGTTCTACGCCGAAGGTCGCGACGTCACCCACGCCAGCGTGCTAGTGGAACTGGCTGAGAAAGCCGGCCTGCCGCGCATCGAATTTGCCGCCGCGTTCGACCGTGCCGATCAGCACGCCGCGACCGCTGCCGATTTCACCTGGGTCCAGGACCTGGGCATTGCCGGTTTCCCGACATTGCTGGCTGAACGTGACGGGCAACTGGCCCTGCTGACCAACGGTTACCAACCCTTGAGTGAGTTGTCGCCGTTGCTTGGCCGTTGGCTGGAGCGCGCCGCCTGTGCATGACCTGCCCGATGGCGCGCCCGCTCCCAAGCGTGTCGATCGGCTGAGTTGGGCCGAAATCCGTCGATTGGCCCTGCACCATAAAAAATCCCTGTGGATCGCCAATGGCGTCGCGGTGCTGGCTACTTTGTGCAGCGTGCCGATTCCGTTGCTTCTGCCATTGCTGGTCGATGAAGTGTTACTGGGGCACGGCGACGCCGCCCTGAAGATCATGAATTACGCACTGCCCCAAGGCTGGCAAAAAGCAGCAGGCTACATCGGCCTGATGCTGCTGGTGACCTTGTTGCTGCGCTGTGGCGCCTTGTTGTTCAACGTGGTGCAGGCGAAGTTGTTTGCGGCGTTGGCCAAGGACATCGTCTATCGCATTCGCGTGCGGCTGATCGAGCGGCTCAAGTGCATTTCCCTGGGCGAATACGAAAGCCTGGGCAGCGGCACGGTGACCACGCACCTGGTCACCGACCTGGACACGCTGGATAAATTCGTCGGCGAAACCCTCAGCCGTTTTCTCGTCGCGATGCTGACGCTGGTGGGCACCGCATCGATCCTGATGTGGATGCACTGGAAGCTGGCGCTGCTGATCTTGCTGTTCAACCCGTTGGTGATTTACGCGACGGTGCAGTTGGGCAAGCGGGTCAAACACCTGAAAAAACTCGAGAACGACAGCACTTCGCGCTTCACCCAGGCGTTGACCGAAACGCTTGATGCCATACAGGAAGTGCGCGCCGGCAACCGTCAGGGTTTTTTCCTCGGGCGTCTGGGACAGCGCGCCCGGGAGGTGCGCGATTACGCGGTGAACTCGCAGTGGAAAACCGATGCCTCCAACCGTGCCAGCGGTTTGCTGTTCCAGTTCGGCATCGATATTTTCCGCGCGGCAGCGATGCTCACGGTGCTGTTTTCCGACCTGTCCATCGGCCAGATGCTGGCGGTGTTCAGCTACCTGTGGTTCATGATCGGTCCGGTGGAGCAACTGCTCAATTTGCAGTACGCCTATTACGCCGCTGGTGGTGCGCTGTCGCGCATCAACGAACTGCTGGCCCGTGCCGATGAGCCGCAATACCCCGGTGGGGTAGATCCGTTCCAGGGGCGTGACACCGTGGGCATTGAAGTCCGGGGGCTGAGCTTTGGCTATAGCGACGAGCTGGTATTGAACAAGATGGACCTGTCCATCGCACCCGGTGAAAAAGTCGCCATCGTCGGTGCCAGTGGCGGCGGCAAGAGCACCCTGGTGCAATTGCTGCTGGGCTTGTACACGCCGCTTGCAGGGAGCATTCGCTTCGGCGGTTCGACTCAACAGGAGATCGGTCTGGAAGTCGTGCGGGAAAACGTTGCCGTGGTCTTGCAGCACCCTGCGCTATTCAACGACACCATCCGTGCCAACCTGACGATGGGCCGTCTGCGCAGCGACGAGGCCTGCTGGCAAGCGCTGGAAATTGCGCAGTTGCACCAGACCGTTCGAGCGTTGCCCGATGGTCTGGACAGTATCGTCGGACGTTCCGGAGTGCGTCTGTCCGGAGGCCAGCGTCAACGACTGGCCATTGCACGGATGGTGCTGGCCGAACCCAAGGTCGTGATTCTCGATGAGGCCACCTCGGCGCTCGACGCGGCCACTGAATACAATCTGCACCAGGCGTTGGCGCGGTTCCTGAGCCACCGCACCACGCTGATCATCGCGCATCGGTTGTCGGCGGTGAAGCAGGCCGATCGGGTGCTGGTGTTCGACGGCGGACAAATTGCCGAGGATGGCGACCATCAGCAACTGATTGCCGAAGGTGGTTTGTACGCCAAGCTGTATGGGCATTTGCAGCAACATTGAGTGACGCGTGTCGCACTTCAGTATCATTGTGCGTCGGTTTTTGGAACTGTGAAGGTTGTTTTCCGGTCTGCCAATTAGCTGATTTTGCACGGTATTGCTGTCAGTCTGTTCGTCGTCGCGAAGCACGCGTTGATGTTTCATAGAAGCGAATTGTCTGTTCGTAAGTTGTTCCAGGTTGTCGGATTCGGCGCCTGCAGATGCGCTAGTATGTGGCCGATGGAGGGGAGACCCCGCTTCAGCCCGAATGAATAAAAAACGCGGTACAGGTCCACGGCTCGACGGCAAAGCGCTGATCGGCCGGAGGCGCGTGTATGCGCAAAATATGGGCGCTGGCTTGCCGGGATCGATTACGCACCCTAGTCTAGCTTTAGCGATCACGTGGAATGATGATCTGGCAGTGCTAAAACAAGGGACCTCATGAAGCAAAAGCGGACTCTCGGAACGCCAAGGTTGTTGGGCATCGTCTGGCCATTTATCGCGGTAGTGCTGTTTCAGGCGCTATTGGGTGGGGTCAGTCTGTATGTGCTTTCGGCGGTTCGCGGCTATGTCGCCGGGGAAAGCCTCTGGTCCAAGGGCCAGAAGGATGCCATCTATTACCTTAATCTCTACGCGGACAGCCGTGACGGGGCGATTTTTCTCAAGTACCAGAACGCCATTGCCGTACCTCAGGGAGGCCACGAGTTGCGTTTGGCGCTGGACCAGCAGCCGCCGAATATCGAAGCCGCGCGCGTAGCCATTCTCAAAGGCGGCAACCACCCTGACGACGTCTCCAGCGTGATCTGGCTGTACCTCAATTTCAGACATTTCAGTTACCTGGAAAAGGCCATCGATCGTTGGACGGTGGGGGATTCCTATCTGGTGCAGCTCGATGACGTCGCCCAGGAGATGCATCAGCGTATTACCGAAGGTCAGGCGTCGGATGCCGACATCAAGCGCTGGAAGGCGCAAATTTTTGCGATCAACGACGATGTGACGCCTGCCGCCAAAGCGTTCAGTGATGCCTTGGGCGAGGGCTCGCGCCTGATTTTGCGCCTGCTGCTGGTGACGAACCTCGCCACGGCCCTGGGCTTGATTGCATTGGCCCTGATGCGCACGCACAAACTGCTCAAACAGCGCCATGCTTTCGCCGAGGCCTTGCAGTTGGAGAAAGACCGGGCGCAGATAACGTTGCAATCCATTGGCGACGGGGTAATTACCACGGATGTCGAGGGGGCGATCGCCTACATGAACCCGGCGGCCGAGGCACTGACCCACTGGAAAGGCGAGCAAGCCATTGGCTTGCCGCTTGCAGCCTTGTTCAATTTGCTGGATGAAAACGCTCAGGCCGATGGTTTCACGCTGATTGAACACATCCTGAGCGGTCAGCTCAGCGGTGGCAGCGAACATTCCAAACTGATCCAGCGTCTGGATGGCAGCACTGTTTCTGTCACCCTGGTCGGCGCGCCGATCCGTAATGCCGGCAAGGTCAGTGGCACGGTGCTGGTGTTGCATGACATGACCCAGGAGCGCCAGTACATCGCCAATCTGTCCTGGCAGGCGACCCATGACGCCTTGACCGGGCTGGCCAACCGCCGGGAGTTCGAGTATCGCCTGGAGCAGGTCATGCACAACCTGACGCGGCACTCGGGTCGTCACGCCCTGATGTTTCTCGATCTGGATCAATTCAAACTGGTCAACGATACCTGCGGTCACGCAGCGGGCGATGAACTGTTACGGCATATCTGCGCGCTGTTGCAATCGGGCTTGCGCGAAGGCGACACCCTGGCACGGCTGGGCGGAGACGAGTTCGGTATTTTGCTGGAAAACTGCCCGCCGGAAGCGGCCGAGAAAATTGCCGAGAACCTGCGTCAGACCGTCCAGAATCTGCACTTTGTCTGGAAAGGCCGGCCATTCGTGACAACGGTCAGCATCGGGCTGGTTCATGTCGCGCAAACGCCGACGACCCTTGAAGCCTCGTTGCGCGCCGCGGATATGGCTTGTTACATGGCCAAGGAAAAGGGGCGTAATCGTGTTCAGGTCTATCATGCCGATGATTCGGAGTTGTCCCTGCGATTCGGTGAAATGGCGTGGGTGCAGCGCCTGCACATGGCGCTCGAAGAAGACCGCTTTTGCCTCTACTCCCAGGAAATCGCGCCGCTTGGACACACTCAACAGGGCGGCGGCCATATAGAAATCCTGCTGCGTCTGCATGACGAATCCGGTCGCATGATATTGCCCGACAGTTTCATTCCGGCGGCAGAGCGTTATGGGCTGATGACTGCGCTGGACCGTTGGGTGGTGGAGAACGTTTTCAAGATCATTGCCCAATGTATTGCAGAAGAACGTAAAGGTCCTTTGGCCATGTGTGCGATCAATCTGTCAGGCACTACTATCGGAGATGAGGCGTTCCTGGACTTCCTGCGTGAACAGTTTGTTGTGTGGTCGATTCCTCCTGAAATGATTTGTTTTGAAATTACAGAAACCAGTGCAATTTCAAATTTGGGAAGCGCCATCAGATTTATCAACGAACTCAAAGGTTTAGGCTGCCATTTTTCGTTGGATGACTTCTGCGCCGGGATGTCCTCATTCGCATACTTGAAACATTTACCTGTAGACTTCTTGAAGATCGATGGAAGTTTCGTAAAGGATATGCTGGACGACCCGATTAACCGCGCCATGGTAGAAGTGATCAATCACATCGGCCATGTCATGGGTAAGCGCACGATTGCCGAGTTTGTAGAGACGCCCCAGATCGAGCAGGCACTGCTGGAGATCGGGGTCGATTTCGCTCAAGGGTATGTCATTGAACGCCCGCATCTGTTTACCTGCGATAGTTTGCAAAGTCGTCCCGCCAGGCCTCAACCTTTGCTATTCAAGGCGCCTGGTACGTTCCGTTGAAATCTCTAGCTGATCCTAACAATCACAATCAAAAGGAGCCCGACAGTGATCGACACATTCAACCGAACCGGACCACTCATGGAAGCTGCAAGTTATCCAGCCTGGGCGCAACAGCTCATCAAGGATTGCAGCGAGAGTAAACGCCGGGTTGTCGAGCACGAACTGTATCAGCGCATGCGAGATAACAAACTCAGCGCAAAAACCATGCGTCAGTACCTCATTGGTGGCTGGCCGGTGGTTGAACAGTTCGCGTTATACATGGCACAGAACCTGACCAAGACCCGCTTTGCCCGCCACCCCGGTGAGGACATGGCGCGTCGCTGGCTGATGCGCAACATTCGTGTCGAATTGAACCATGCCGATTACTGGGTGAACTGGAGTCGGGCACATGGCGTCAGCCTGGAAGATCTGCAGGCGCAACACGTTGCCCCTGAACTTCACGCATTGAGCCACTGGTGCTGGCACACCAGTTCTGCGGATTCACTGATCGTCGCCATCGCCGCCACCAACTATGCGATCGAAGGCGCCACCGGGGAGTGGTCGGCGCTGGTCTGTTCCAGCGGCGTGTATGCGGCTGCCTTCCCTGAGGAGGATCGCAAGCGGGCCATGAAGTGGTTGAAGATGCACGCCCAGTACGACGATGCTCATCCATGGGAAGCGCTGGAAATCATCTGCACGCTGGCCGGCATGAACCCGAGCAAATCGCTGCAAGTAGAATTGCGTCAGGCTGTCTGCAAGAGTTATGACTACATGCACCTGTTTCTGGAGCGGTGCATGCAGCTGGAGCATTCTGAAAAGGCTCCCGTGGCTCGTGAGCGGATGGCGCTCGCCGAAAGCTGATCCATAGGCAAAACACACAAAAAATGTGGGAGCGAACCTGCTCGTAATTGCGGATTATCAGTCAACTTCATCGTTGAAAGATAAACCGCAATTACGAGCAGGTTCGCTCCCACATTGTTTTTATAGTGGTGCTGATGTTCTCAGCCCGCCATCTGCAACCGGTTACGCCCTTCGCGCTTGGCGACGTACAACGCGCTGTCGGCCCGTCGCAATAAACTTTCGGCAGACTCTCCTGGCAGCAGGGTCGAGCATCCCAGGCTGACCGTCAGCTCAACCAGATTGCCGTCAGCTTTATAGTTCTCTGCCTGCGCCGCAAACCGCAGCCGTTCTCCGACCATGGCCGCTGCTTCCCGATTGGTATTGGAAAGCAGGATCAGGAATTCTTCGCCCCCAAAGCGAAACACCATGTCCACGTTGCGCAACTGATTCTTGATCGAGGCTGCGACAGCCTTGAGTACGTCATCGCCTGCGCTGTGTCCGTAGTTGTCATTTACATTTTTGAAATGATCGATATCCAGCATCAGTAGCGACAACGGCATCAAGTGCCTTCGCGACATCTCGATTTCACGCTGCAACGTCTGATCCATGGCGATGCGATTGCCAGTACCGGTCAGCGGATCGCGCAATGCGCTTTGAGTCGCTGCCCGGTAGAGCAGGGCGTTGCGGATCGGGAACAGCAAAGTGGGCAGCAACGATTCCAGCGAGGCCTGTTCGTATTCGCTGAATCGCTGGTTGCGGCGGAAAATCAGTTCACCCAGGTTCTCATCTTCATGAACGAGGCTATAGGTGACCGAATGATGGCCGCGCTGGCCGAGCTCCAGGCGCAAGTCGCTGGCGGAGTGCCTATAAGTCAGTGCATCCAGTGGCACGACACGCTGAATCTCGCGGAAGAAAAGTCCGAGAATGCGTTGTGGCTCAAGGCTGGTCTGCAGCTGCTGGCCAAGTTGCTGGCGCAATTGTGCGAGGCTGAATGGCCGCTCCAGAACGGGAGGCTTTTGACCAAAGCCCAGGCGTTGCAATTTGGCGTTATCGAAGTCAATTGCGTTGGTCTGGGATGGTGATTTCATATGGCGTGAGCCCCTAAGCAGTAAGGCTGTCTTACAGGCTGGGTGAGAGCGGCTTTGGGCTGCGCGTCATACTGGTCCATCAGTCCCGTAGGACATTTGGCGCAAGTTTAGTCCGCTTTGTCGAATATTAGTAACCTATCGACTGAGGCGTCCGCCCGATTGCTTTCACACGGCGTGTCTGAGCAAAGTTAGAGCGAAAGTCATGCCAATGAGTTCCTTCGGATAAAAATCCTTTTAAATCAATCTGTTGGGTGGTGGGCGGAAGTAATTTGCACAATAAGTGACGTCGAATTGACAGAAGTGGGTGTAATTGAGGCGTGCTTTCGGTGCCGCGCCGAGATTTCGACGCGGCACAAAAAGCGACGTGCGGCTGTTACTGGGCGTTGAAAGCCTGGCCATTGATGCCCGTGCTGTCCGGACCCATCAGGTACAGGTACACCGGCATGATTTCTTCCGGCGTAGGGTTATTCAGCGGATTTTCACCCGGATACGCTTGGGCACGCATGCTGGTGCGGGTGGCGCCGGGGTTGATGCTGTTGGAGCGAACCGGGGCGACGGTGTCGACTTCGTCAGCCAGGGTTTGCATCAAGCCTTCGGTTGCAAACTTGGACACGCCATAAGCGCCCCAGTAAGCGCGACCCTTGCGGCCCACGCTGCTGGAGGTGAACACCACCGACGCATCCTGGGACAACTTGAGCAGGGGCAGCAGGGTGCTGGTGAGCATGAACATGGCGTTGACGTTGATGTGCATGACGCGCATGAAGTTCTCGCCGGACAGCTGCTCGATCGGCGTGCGCGGACCAATGATCGAGGCGTTATGCAGCAAGCCGTCAAGGTGGCCGAACTCTGTTTCGATCATCGCGGCCAGCTCATCGTATTGATGGGGCAGGGCGGTTTCCAGGTTGAACGGGATCACGACCGGCTGAGGGTGCCCAGCGGCCTCGATGTCGTCATAGACCTGCGTCAGATTGGCTTCGGTCTTGCCCAGCAGCAGTACGGTGGCGCCATGGGCGGCATAGGTTTTCGCCGCTGCCGCGCCGATGCCGCGGCCCGCGCCGGTGACCAGGATGACCCGGTCCTTGAGCAGTTCAGGACGTGCGGAATAATCAAACATAAGAAACCTCAACAAAACAAAAGACAGATGGCGTCAGTCTCTTCGCCACATTGCCAGAACCTGAAACCGGCTCTCAGCAGCCACACAGGGCGCTATCGAGCACCTTGCGCAGCTCCAGAGGATGATCCACCACCACATCCGCCCCCCAATGCCGAGGGTTGTCCTCTGGGTGAATGTAGCCGTAGGTCACGGCCGCCGTTTTGGTGCCAGCATCACGCCCCGACTCGATATCGCGCAAATCGTCGCCCACGAACAGCACGCTGGCCGGGTCCAGGTCGAGCATCTTGCACGCCAGGATCAGCGGTTCCGGGTCTGGTTTGCTGTTCTTTACGTGATCCGGGCAGATCAACAAGGCAGAGCGTTCGGCCAGCCCGAGTTGCTGCATGATCGGCTCGGCGAAGCGCAGTGGCTTGTTGGTCACCACGCCCCAGATCAGATTGGCCTTCTCGATGTCGGCCAGCAGAGCGTCCATGCCGTCGAACAGCTTGCTGTGCACCGCGCAGCCGACCAGGTAGCGCTCCAGGAACTCCAGGCGAAGCTCCTCGAAGCCGGGCGATTCAGGGTCCATGGAGAAGGTCACCGCGACCATCGCCTTGGCGCCGCCGGAAATCTCGTCGCGAATGTGCTTGTCGTTCATCAGCGGCAAACCGCGATCGGCGCGCATCGCCTGACAAATGGCAATGAAGTCCGGCGCGGTGTCGAGCAGGGTGCCGTCCATGTCGAAAAGGACTGCTCTGATACGCATCGGCTTACTCCTCGCGCAGGGTCTGGATCATGTAATTGACGTCCACGTCGGCCGCCAGTTTGTAGTGCTTGGTCAGCGGGTTGTACGTCAGCCCGATGATGTCCTTGACGGTCAGGCCGGCCATGCGGCTCCAGGCGCCCAGTTCGGAAGGGCGGATGAATTTCTTGAAATCGTGAGTGCCGCGCGGCAGCAGCTTCATGATGTATTCGGCGCCGACGATGGCGAACAGGTACGCCTTCGGGTTGCGGTTGATGGTGGAGAAAAACACCTGGCCGCCGGGCTTGACCATGCGGAAGCAAGCGCGGATCACCGAGGACGGGTCCGGCACGTGTTCAAGCATTTCCAGGCAAGTGACCACATCAAACTGCTCGGGCATTTCTTCTGCCAGTGCTTCGGCAGTGATCTGCCGGTATTCGACGCTCACGCCCGATTCCAGTTGATGCAGTTGCGCGACTGCCAGTGGCGCCTCGCCCATGTCGATGCCCATGACGGTGGCGCCGCGCTGGGCCATGGCTTCGCTGAGGATGCCGCCGCCGCAACCGACGTCGAGGACTTTCTTGCCGGCCAGATTAACCCGTTCGTCAATCCAGTTGACCCGCAGCGGGTTAATGTCGTGCAGCGGTTTGAACTCGCTTTCGCGGTCCCACCAGCGATGCGCCAGGGCTTCGAATTTGGCGATTTCAGCGTAGTCGACGTTGCTCATGGTTCAGTCCTCTAAAACTTGAAAAATCCTGTTGCCCCGGGGGTGAGTCCGGAGTGCTTGCTATTCGGTGCGGCCGCTGATGCGCTGGCCCCAGGCCTTGGCCGTGGCGCAAAGTTGTTCTTCGTCCAGGCGGGTCAGGCAGCGGTCATCGAGCAGTTGCTTGCCGGCGACCCACAGGTGCTTCACGCAGTCCCGGCCGGTGGCGTAAATCAGTTGTGAAACCGGATCGTAGACAGGTTGCTGTGCCAGACCTGACAGATCGAATGCCACGATATCCGCTGCCTTGCCGATTTCCAGCGAGCCGACCTCATTCTCGATTCCCA
The DNA here is from genome assembly GCF_030209165.1 of Pseudomonas sp. fls2-241-R2A-110. Classification (NCBI taxonomy): domain Bacteria; kingdom Pseudomonadati; phylum Pseudomonadota; class Gammaproteobacteria; order Pseudomonadales; family Pseudomonadaceae; genus Pseudomonas; species Pseudomonas sp. fls2-241-R2A-110. The sequence goes on from NZ_JARVSN010000006.1 coordinate 107,144, forward strand.
GCGCACGGGCACCGTTGAGGGTGGCCATGCGCAACGCGCGGTGGGCGTCCAGCGCGGTGGCCGAGCCGGCGACAGCCTTGGCCAGCAATGCGGCGGTGCGCGTCTCGCCAAGCAGGTCGAGGTCGTTGTTACTGGCTGCACCATCGGTGCCGACCGCGACATTGACGCCCGCTTGCCACAGGCGCTCGACCGGACAAAAGCCGCTCGCGAGCTTGAGGTTGGATTCCGGGCAATGAATGACATTGGTGTTGCTTTCTACCAGCAACACCAGGTCTTCATCGCTGATCTGGGTCATGTGCACGGCCTGGAAGCGAGGTCCGAGCAGGCCCAGGCGACCGAGGCGAGCCAATGGGCGCTCACCGCGCTGTTCGACCGATTGCTGAACCTCGAAGGCGGTTTCATGGACGTGCATATGAATGGAGGCGTCCAGTTCTTCGGCAATCACCCGGATTTTCTCCAGGTTTTCATCGCCCACGGTGTACGGGGCATGGGGGCCGAAGGTCACTTTGATGCGCTCATGGTGCTTGAGATCGCCGAACAGTTCGACGCCCTGACGAATGGCTTCGTCGGCCGTGCTGGCGCCCGGGATGGGGAAGTCTAGGATCGGAATTGCGATTTGTGCCCGAATTCCGCTGTTGTGGACGCGCTCGCTGGCAACCTTCGGGAAGAAATACATGTCAGAGAAACAAGTGATGCCACCTTTTATCTGTTCGGCGATCGCAAGGTCGGTCCCGTCGCGTACAAAAGCTTCGTCGACCCATTTGGCTTCAGCGGGCCAAATGTAGTTTTCCAGCCAGGTCATCAACGGCAGATCGTCGGCCAGGCCGCGGAACAGCGTCATCGCCGCATGCCCGTGAGCATTGATCAGGCCGGGACAGAGCAGCACGTCCGGCAGCTCGCGCACTTCGGTTGCGTTAAGCTTCAGCGCAGCGGACCGCGGGCCGATAAACACAATGCGCCCGTCGCGGATGCCCAGGCCATGCTCTTTGAGGACAACGCCGGCGGGTTCGACGGGTACCAGCCAGGTCGGCAGCAATAACAGGTCGAGCGCAGCGGCAGTGTTGGGCATCGAGGGTCGGTTCCAGTGCTTTTGTAAAGGATGGCGAAGTATACCCGAGCGTCTTCGCGGGGGGATCGCTATAATCGGCGGCTTTTGTTCATGAGTGCGGGGTGTAGGATGCGCGATCGACTGTTGGCTGCGGAGAAGGTGAAGGCCATCGATTGGCGTGATGGCGCCCTGTACCTGCTGGATCAGCGTGTTTTGCCGTTCGAAGAAACGTGGATCGCCTACACCAGTGCAGCAGGGGTCGCCGAGGCGATCCGCTCGATGGTGGTTCGTGGTGCGCCGGCTATCGGTATCAGTGCGGCCTATGGCGTGGTACTGGCGGCGCGCACCCGATTTGCCAAGGGAGGCGACTGGCAGGCGGCGCTGGAAGAGGATTTCGCGCTGCTCGCCGACGCCCGCCCAACGGCGGTCAACCTGTTCTGGGCCTTGGGGCGTATGCGTGAACGGCTTGAGCGCTTGAAGCATCACGCCGATCCGCTGGCGGTGCTTGAAGCGGAAGCCATCGCCATCCACGAAAGTGATCGCGAAGCCAACCTGACCATGGCGCAGCTGGGGGTGGACCTGATCCGCAAACACCAGGGCAATGCGCAGGCGATCCTGACCCACTGCAACACTGGCGCACTGGCCACCGGCGGCTTTGGCACGGCGTTGGGAGTCATTCGCGGGGCCTTTATCGAAGGCATGGTCGAGCGCGTCTATGCCGACGAAACCCGTCCCTGGCTGCAAGGTTCACGGTTGACTGCCTGGGAGCTGGCCAATGAAGGCATTCCCGTGACCGTCAACGCCGACTCCGCCGCCGCGCACATCATGAAAACCAAAGGTGTGACCTGGGTGATCGTCGGCGCCGACCGGATCACCGCCAATGGCGACGTGGCGAACAAGATCGGTACCTATCAACTGGCGGTGAGCGCCATGCACCACGGCGTGCGCTTCATGGTGGTGGCGCCAAGTTCGACCATCGACATGAACCTCGCCAGCGGCGACGAAATTCCTATTGAAGAGCGCGATGGTCGCGAGTTGCTGGAAGTCGGCGGCAACCGGGTCGGGGCGGATGTCGATGCCTTCAATCCGGTGTTCGATGTAACGCCTGCGGACCTGATCGATGCGATCGTCACCGAAAAAGGCATCGTCGAGCGTCCCGATACGGCAAAACTGGCCCAGTTGATGTGCCGCAAGCGCTTGCATTGAAGACCTCCTGTGCCTAATAAACCGTAATCGCGAGCAGGCTCGCTCCCACACTGGATCCTTGTTGTGCCCGCTATTGTGGTCTCGCATCAATCACTGTGGGAGCGAGCCTGCTCGCGATGGGGGCCTGCTAGTCAACAAATAAGCGTCGATTTCCCCTGAAATTCACCTCTAAGCCTCTCTCGTCCCCTTTCAGCCTGTCACCGGTCAACTAACTATGCTCCATGCGCGTCTGGGGGATAGGTGCGTGGCGGCTCTTGTGATAACATCCGGCGTTTTCCGAGGCAGTCCCACGGGGTTGTCTTTACTGCGCAAATCCATGGTTCAACTTGTTGATTTGTCGTAAGTCGGTGCATGGCACTCAGCCTGCAGCGGCGAGCTTCGTTCGTCCCATATGGATGTGACGAAGTTTCACCAGAAAAAGGAATCGAGCTTCTCATGGGCGAACTGGCCAAAGAAATCCTCCCGGTCAATATCGAAGACGAGCTGAAGCAGTCCTACCTCGACTACGCGATGAGCGTAATTGTCGGGCGAGCCCTGCCGGATGCGCGCGATGGCTTGAAGCCCGTGCACCGGCGCGTGCTGTTCGCGATGAGCGAGCTGGGCAACGACTTCAACAAGCCGTACAAGAAATCTGCCCGTGTTGTCGGTGACGTAATCGGTAAGTACCACCCGCACGGTGATACCGCGGTGTACGACACCATCGTCCGCATGGCGCAGCCATTCTCCCTGCGCTACCTGCTGGTAGACGGCCAGGGTAACTTCGGTTCCGTGGACGGCGACAACGCCGCAGCCATGCGATACACCGAAGTGCGCATGACCAAGCTGGCGCACGAGCTGCTGGCTGACCTGCATAAAGAAACCGTGGACTGGGTGCCGAACTACGACGGCACCGAAATGATCCCGGCGGTCATGCCGACCCGTATTCCCAACCTGCTGGTCAACGGCTCCAGCGGTATCGCCGTGGGCATGGCGACCAACATCCCGCCACACAACCTCGGTGAAGTCATCGACGGTTGCCTGGCCCTCATCGACAACCCCGAGTTGACCATCGATGAGCTGATGCAATACATCCCCGGTCCGGACTTCCCGACCGCCGCGATCATCAACGGTCGTGCTGGCATCATCGAAGCCTACCGCACCGGTCGCGGTCGCATTTACATGCGCGCCCGCTCGATGATCGAAGACATCGACAAGGTCGGTGGCCGTCAACAGATCGTCATCACCGAACTCCCTTACCAGCTGAACAAGGCCCGTCTGATCGAGAAGATCGCCGAGCTGGTAAAAGAGAAGAAGCTGGAAGGCATCACCGAACTGCGCGACGAGTCCGACAAGGACGGTATGCGCGTCGTGATCGAACTGCGTCGTGGCGAAGTGCCTGAGGTGATCCTCAACAACCTCTACGCCCAGACCCAGCTGCAAGCTGTATTTGGTATCAACATCGTTGCGCTGATCGACGGCCGTCCACGGATCCTGAACCTCAAGGACCTGCTGGAAGCCTTCGTGCGTCACCGTCGCGAAGTCGTGACCCGCCGTACCGTGTTCGAGCTGCGTAAAGCCCGCGAACGTGGCCACATTCTGGAAGGTCAAGCGGTTGCACTGTCGAACATCGACCCGGTCATCGCCCTGATCAAAGCCTCGCCAACCCCGTCGGAAGCCAAGGAAGCGCTGATCAGCACAGCCTGGGAATCCTCTGCGGTTGTTGCGATGGTTGAACGTGCCGGTGCCGACTCGTGCCGTCCGGAGACCCTGGACCCACAATACGGTCTGCGCGACGGCAAGTACTTCCTGTCGCCGGAACAGGCGCAAGCCATTCTGGAACTGCGTCTGCACCGTCTGACCGGCCTGGAACACGAGAAGCTGCTGGCCGAGTATCAAGAGATCCTCAACCAGATCGGCGAACTGATCCGCATCCTCAGCAGCGCCACGCGCCTGATGGAAGTGATCCGCGAAGAACTGGAAGTGATCCGCGCCGAATACGGCGATGTGCGTCGCACCGAAATTCTCGATGCCCGTCTCGACCTGACCCTGGGTGACATGATCCCGGAAGAAGAGCGCGTCGTGACCATCTCCCACGGTGGCTACGCCAAGACCCAGCCATTGGCTGCGTACCAGGCTCAGCGTCGTGGCGGTAAAGGCAAATCGGCGACTGGCGTCAAGGATGAGGACTACATCGCTCACCTGCTGGTCGCCAACAGTCACACCACGCTGCTGCTGTTCTCCAGCAAGGGCAAAGTGTACTGGCTGAAAACCTATGAAATCCCGGAAGCGTCCCGTGCGGCCCGTGGTCGTCCACTGGTCAACCTGCTGCCGCTGGACAGTGATGAATACATCACCACCATGCTGCCGGTCGACGAATACACCGAAGGTCACTTCATCTTCATGGCCACTGCCAAAGGCACCGTGAAGAAGACCCCGCTGGAATCCTTCAGCCGTCAACGCAGCGTCGGCCTGATCGCGCTGGAGCTGGACGAAGGTGACGTACTGATTTCCGCCGCCATCACTGATGGCGAGCGTGAAGTCATGCTGTTCTCCGACGGCGGCAAGGTCACTCGCTTCAAGGAAACCGACGTTCGCGCCATGGGCCGTACCGCTCGTGGTGTTCGCGGCATGCGTCTGCCGGAAGGCCAGAAGCTGATTTCCATGCTGATCCCGGAAGAAGGCAGCCAGATCCTCACCGCTTCGGCCCGTGGTTTCGGCAAGCGCACGGCGATCACCGAGTTCCCTGAGTACAAGCGTGGCGGTCAGGGCGTTATCGCCATGGTCAGCAACGACCGTAATGGCCGTCTGGTCGGCGCGGTCCAGGTGCTCGACGGCGAGGAGATCATGCTGATTTCCGACCAGGGCACCCTGGTTCGTACTCGTGTCGACGAAGTGTCCAGCCTGGGTCGTAACACCCAGGGCGTGACCCTGATCAAACTGGCCAGCGATGAAACGCTGGTAGGTCTGGAGCGGGTTCAGGAGCCGTCGGAAGTCGAAGGCGAAGAGCTGGAAGGCGAAGAGGGCGAAGAGGGTGCAGTATTCGACGGTGAGATCGTGATTGACGACGTCGTCGAAGATCAGCAGCTCGACGCCGCAGCCGACGAAGAACCGCAGGAATAAGCGGGCAAACAGGGGGCGGATGAAAATTCGCCCCCTTGTTGTTTGTCCCAGTTGAAAATATCGACACCCACGAAGATCCTGTGTGGAAGGGCTTTTGTGGGAGCCGGGCTTGCCCGCGATGCAGGCACCGCGGTGTGTCTTGCGTACTGCGGTGATGCAATCGCAGGCAAGCCAGCTCCCACAAAAGCTTGCTCCAGCAGGGTCTGTATTGACTGATATCGTGATTTTTATTGCGTGATACCACCAAATCAGAGCGAGATTGGATGTGAGCAAGAGAGCCTATAACTTCTGTGCCGGTCCTGCGGCACTTCCCGAAGCTGTCCTGCAGCGCGCCCAGGGTGAACTCCTTGATTGGCACGGCAAGGGCCTCTCGGTCATGGAAATGAGCCATCGCAGTGATGAGTTCGTGTCCATCGCCACCAAGGCCGAGCAGGATCTGCGTGATCTGCTGAATATCCCCTCGAACTATAAAGTGCTGTTTCTGCAAGGTGGCGCCAGCCAGCAATTTGCCCAGATTCCGCTGAACCTGTTGCCGGAAAACGGCACTGCCGACTATATCGACACTGGTATCTGGTCGCAGAAAGCCATCGAAGAAGCCTCGCGCTACGGCCGCGTCAACGTTGCCGCTACCGCCAAGCCTTACGACTATTTTGCTATCCCGGGCCAGAATGAATGGAGCCTGTCCAAGGACGCGGCCTACGTTCACTACGCGCCGAACGAAACCATCGGCGGCCTGGAATTCCAGTGGATTCCCGAAACCGGTGACGTACCGCTGGTGGCTGACATGTCCTCGGACATCCTGTCGCGTCCAGTCGATGTTTCGCGCTTCGGCATGATCTACGCCGGTGCCCAGAAAAACATCGGCCCGAGTGGCATCGTCGTCAACATCGTTCGCGAAGACCTGCTGGGTCACGCCCGTTCCATTTGCCCGACCATGCTCAACTACAAGGTCGCGGCCGACAACGGCTCGATGTACAACACTCCGCCGACCCTGGCCTGGTACTTGTCCGGCCTGGTATTCGAGTGGCTGAAAGAGCAGGGTGGTGTTGAAGCCATCGGCAAGCTCAATGAAGTGAAGCAACGCACGCTGTACGACTTCATCGACGCCAGTGGCTTGTACAGCAACCCGATCAACAAGTCGGACCGCTCGTGGATGAACGTGCCGTTCCGTCTGGCTGACGACCGTCTGGACAAGCCATTCCTGGCCGGTGCCGACGAGCGTGGCCTGTTGAACCTCAAGGGGCATCGCTCGGTGGGCGGCATGCGCGCCTCCATCTATAACGCCGTCGACATCGTTGCGGTTAACGCACTGGTTTCGTACATGGCAGAGTTCGAGAAGGAACACGGCTAATGTCTGAGCAAGAACTCAAGGCACTGCGCCTGCGCATTGATGCCCTGGACGAGAAGGTCCTGGAGCTGATCAGTGAGCGCGCACGCTGCGCCCAGGAAGTTGCGCGAGTAAAGATGGCCTCGCTGGCCGAAGGCGAAGTGCCGGTGTTCTATCGTCCTGAGCGTGAAGCCCAGGTGCTCAAGCGCGTGATGGAGCGCAATCAGGGTCCGTTGGGCAACGAAGAGATGGCGCGATTGTTTCGCGAAATCATGTCCTCGTGCCTGGCGCTTGAGCAGCCGCTGAAAGTGGCTTACCTCGGCCCCGAAGGCACCTTCACCCAGGCGGCGGCCATGAAGCATTTCGGCCACGCCGTGATCAGCAAGCCGATGGCGGCGATCGACGAAGTGTTCCGTGAAGTGGCGGCCGGTGCGGTGAACTTTGGCGTGGTCCCTGTGGAAAACTCCACCGAAGGCGCGGTCAACCACACCCTCGACAGCTTCCTCGAGCACGACATGGTCATCTGTGGCGAAGTTGAGCTGCGGATTCACCATCACTTGCTGGTGGGTGAAAACACCAAGACCGACAGCATCAGCCGCATCTATTCCCACGCCCAGTCCCTGGCCCAGTGCCGCAAGTGGCTGGATGCCCATTACCCGAATGTCGAGCGCGTGGCGGTGTCGAGCAACGCCGAGGCGGCCAAGCGGGTCAAGGGAGAGTGGAACTCGGCGGCGATTGCCGGCGACATGGCCGCAGGCTTGTACGGGCTGACCCGTCTGGCCGAAAAAATCGAGGATCGTCCGGACAACTCCACGCGATTCCTGATGATCGGCAGTCAGGAAGTGCCGCCGACAGGCGACGACAAGACTTCGATCATCGTCTCCATGAGCAACAAACCCGGCGCGCTTCACGAGTTGCTGGTGCCGTTCCACGACAATGGCATCGACCTGACGCGGATCGAAACCCGTCCTTCGCGCAGCGGCAAATGGACCTACGTGTTCTTCATCGATTTCGTCGGCCACCATCGCGACCCGCTGGTCAAAGGTGTGCTGGAAAAGATCAGTCAGGAAGCAGTGGCACTCAAAGTGCTGGGTTCCTACCCGAAAGCAGTTCTCTAAGGGGTAGCAAATGAGTGGTGACTTCCTCGCTCTGGCACAGCCGGGCGTGCAACAACTTTCGCCGTACGTCCCGGGCAAACCCGTGGACGAACTGGCGCGTGAACTGGACCTCGATCCAGCCAGCATCGTCAAATTGGCCAGCAACGAAAATCCGCTGGGTGCCAGTCCAAAGGCTTTGGCGGCCATTCGCGACGCGCTGGCCGAGCTGACCCGTTATCCGGACGGCAACGGTTTTGCACTCAAGACCCTGCTGGCGCAACAGTGCCGTGTCGAGCTCAATCAAGTGACGCTGGGCAATGGCTCCAACGACATTCTCGAGCTGGTGGCTCGTGCCTATCTGGCGCCGGGCCTGAACGCCGTGTTCAGCGAGCACGCGTTTGCGGTCTATCCGATCGTGACCCAGGCCGTGGGTGCCGAGGCAAAAGTGATCCCGGCCAAAGACTGGGGTCATGATCTGTCGGCCATGCTGGCGGCGATCGATGCCAATACTCGCGTGGTCTTTATCGCCAACCCGAACAACCCGACCGGGACCTGGTTCGATGCCGAGGCGCTGGACGAATTCCTCCAGGACGTACCGGCACACGTGCTGGTGGTGTTGGACGAGGCCTACATCGAATACGCCGAAGGCAGCGATTTGCCGGACGGCCTGGATTATCTGGCGGCTTACCCGAACCTGCTGGTTTCGCGCACGTTCTCCAAGGCTTACGGCCTGGCGGCGCTGCGGGTGGGTTATGGTCTGTCCACCGCTGTGGTCGCGGACGTGCTGAACCGTGTGCGTCAGCCGTTCAACGTCAACAGCCTGGCCTTGGCCGCTGCGTGCGCGGCCTTGCAAGACAACGATTACCTGGCCGAAAGCCGTCGTTTGAACGAATCCGGCATGCAGCAACTGGAGGCGGGTTTTCGTCTGTTGGGGCTGAGCTGGATTCCGTCCAAGGGCAATTTCATTTGCGTCGATGTGGGTCGTGTTGCGGCGCCGGTGTTCCAGGGACTGTTGCGCGAAGGCGTGATCGTGCGTCCGGTGGCCAATTACGGAATGCCGAACCACCTGCGTATCACCATCGGTTTGCCGGCTGAAAACAGTCGCTTCCTTGAGGCGCTGACCAAGGTTCTGGCTCGTGGGTGATGTCACTGCTCTGCAATCTGCTGAACCTATGATCGGTCGCCTTGTGGTGGTCGGTTTGGGGTTGATTGGCGGTTCGTTTGCCAAGGGGCTGCGTGAAAGTGGCCTGTGTCGCGAAGTGGTCGGGGTCGATCTCGACCCGCAGTCACGCAAGCTGGCGGTTGAGTTGGGCGTGGTGGATCGCTGCGAAGACGACCTGGCTGTTGCCTGCCAGGGCGCAGACGTGATTCAGCTGGCCGTGCCGATCCTGGCGATGGAGAAAATGCTCGGGCGATTGGCTGGCATGGACCTTGGGCAAGCGATTCTGACCGACGTCGGCAGCGCCAAAGGCAATGTCGTTCGCGCGGCCACCGAGGCGTTTGGCGGTATGCCTGCGCGTTTCGTGCCTGGGCACCCGATTGCCGGATCCGAGCAGAGCGGGGTGGAAGCTTCCAACTCGGACCTGTTCCGTCGCCATAAAGTGATTCTTACGCCGCTGGATCAAACCGATCCGGCCGCGCTGGCGGTGGTCGACCGTTTGTGGCGTGAATTGGGCGCCGACGTCGAGCACATGCAGGTTGAGCGTCATGACGAAGTGTTGGCGGCAACCAGCCATTTGCCGCACTTGCTGGCGTTCGGTTTGGTCGATTCACTGGCCAAGCGCAATGAAAATCTTGAGATCTTCCGTTACGCTGCCGGCGGTTTCCGCGATTTCACAAGAATCGCGGGGAGCGACCCGGTCATGTGGCACGACATCTTCCTCGCCAACCGCGAAGCTGTCCTGCGCACACTCGATACATTTCGCAGCGACCTCGACGCCTTGCGCGACGCGGTCGATGCAGGGGATGGGCACCAATTGTTGGGCGTATTCACTCGCGCCCGGGTTGCCCGCGAACATTTCAGTAAAATCCTGGCCCGCCGGGCTTATGTGGACGCTATGAATTCCAACGACCTGATTTTCCTGGCACAACCTGGTGGCCGCCTGACTGGGCGGATTCGTGTACCGGGCGATAAATCGATTTCCCACCGTTCGATCATGCTGGGCTCCCTGGCTGAAGGCGTCACCGAAGTCGAAGGCTTCCTCGAGGGCGAAGACGCCCTGGCGACCCTGCAAGCTTTCCGTGACATGGGCGTCGTGATCGAAGGTCCGCACCACGGTCGCGTGACCATCCACGGCGTCGGCCTGCACGGCTTGAAGCCTGCGCCGGGCCCGATCTATCTGGGCAACTCCGGCACTTCGATGCGTCTGCTGTCGGGCCTGCTGGCTGCGCAGAGCTTCGACAGCACCCTGACTGGTGATGCCTCGCTGTCCAAGCGTCCGATGAATCGCGTGGCCAACCCGCTGCGTGAAATGGGCGCTGTGATCGAGACCGCTGCTGAGGGTCGTCCACCGATGACCATTCGTGGCGGCAATAAGCTCAAAGGCTTGACTTACACCATGCCGATGGCCAGCGCCCAGGTTAAATCCTGCCTGCTGTTGGCGGGTCTGTACGCCGAAGGCAAGACCACTGTCACTGAGCCGGCGCCGACGCGCGACCACACCGAGCGCATGCTGCGTGGTTTCGGCTATCCGGTAAGCGTCAACGGCGCGACTGCGTCGGTCGAGTCCGGCCACAAGCTGACCGCGACCCATATCGAAGTGCCGGGTGATATCTCGTCGTCGGCGTTCTTCCTGGTGGCAGCGTCGATCGCTGAAGGTTCGGAGCTGGTGCTTGAGCACGTCGGCATCAACCCGACCCGTACCGGCGTGATCGACATACTGCGTCTGATGGGCGCTGACATCACCCTGGAAAACCAGCGTGAAGTGGGCGGTGAACCCGTAGCAGATTTGCGCGTGCGGGCAGCTAAACTCAAAGGTATAGAGATTCCGGAAGCGCTGGTGCCACTGGCCATTGACGAATTCCCGGTGCTGTTCGTGGCGGCGGCCTGCGCTGAAGGGCGCACCGTTCTGCGTGGTGCCGAAGAATTGCGCGTCAAGGAATCGGACCGTATTCAGGTCATGGCCGATGGCTTGCTGGCCTTGGGCGTGAAATGCGAACCGACTCCGGACGGCATCATCATCGACGGCGGCCAGATTGGCGGCGGCGAAGTGCATGGTCACGGCGATCATCGGATTGCCATGGCTTTCAGTGTGGCTTCACTGCGTGCCACTGCCCCGATCCGTATTCATGATTGTGCCAACGTCGCGACGTCGTTCCCGAACTTCCTCGCGTTGTGCGCGCAAGTCGGTATCCGTGTAGCGCAAGAGGCACAGTCGTGATTATCAAGCCACCGGTCATCACCATCGACGGGCCCAGCGGTTCGGGCAAGGGCACGATTGCCGGGATTCTGGCAAAGCGTCTGGGCTGGTGCCTGCTGGATTCCGGTGCGTTGTACCGTTTGCTGGCATTCGCGGCACGCAATCACGGTGTTGATCTGACCAATGAAGAGTCGCTGAAACTGCTGGCCGCTCATCTGGATGTGCAGTTCGTCGGAGCGACAGAAGGGCATCCGCAGCGGATCATTCTTGAAGGTGACGATGTCACTGATGATTTGCGCAACGAGCAGGTGGGCGCCTGGGCTTCCCAGGTCGCCGCGTTGCCCGCCGTTCGCGACGCTCTGCTTCAGCGTCAGCGGGCGTTTCAGGAACCTCCGGGCTTGGTCGCCGATGGCCGCGATATGGGCACGGTGGTTTTCCCGGATGCGCCGCTGAAGATATTCCTCACTGCCAGTGCCGAGGAACGTGCGCGCCGTCGATACTTGCAGTTGAAGGGCAAAGTCGATGGTGTTAGTCTGTCGAGTCTGCTAGATGAGATACGTGTTCGCGATGAGCGTGACACCCAGCGAGCGGTAGCCCCGCTCAAGCCGGCGGCTGACGCCATACAGCTGGATTCCACGGAATTATCCATCGAGCAGGTGCTGGAACGCATCATGAGCGAGATCGCCATTCGCGATATCGCCGGGTGACCAAGAAGCTTTGCAGGGGACCAGTCATAGTCTTGCAAGGCTTCTTTAAATGAACATAACCCACGTCGTCTGGGATGTGGAGATGGGCGTATCCTTCGCCCTTATTCAACAGGAATTAAAATGAGCGAAAGCTTTGCGGAACTCTTTGAAGAAAGCCTAAAAACCCTGAACCTTCAGGCAGGCTCCATCATCACCGGTGTTATCGTTGATATCGATTACCAAGCTCGCTGGGTAACCGTTCACGCTGGCCTGAAGTCTGAAGCACTCATCCCGCTTGAGCAGTTCTACAACGATGCTGGCGAACTGACTATCAACGTCGGTGACGAAGTTCACGTTGCTCTGGACTCGGTTGAAGACGGCTTTGGTGAAACCAAGCTGTCCCGTGAAAAAGCCAAGCGCGCTGAATGCTGGATTGTTCTGGAAGCAGCCTTCGCAGCCGAAGAAGTGGTCAAGGGCGTTATCAACGGTAAGGTTAAAGGCGGCTTCACTGTCGACGTTAACGGCATCCGTGCGTTCCTGCCAGGTTCTCTGGTTGACGTCCGTCCTGTGCGCGACACCACGCACCTGGAAGGCAAAGAGCTGGAATTCAAGGTCATCAAACTCGACCAGAAACGCAACAACGTTGTCGTTTCCCGTCGTAGCGTCCTCGAAGCCGAGAACTCCGCTGAGCGTGAAGCTCTGCTGGAATCCCTGCAGGAAGGCCAACAAGTCAAAGGTATCGTCAAGAACCTCACCGATTACGGCGCATTCGTCGATCTGGGTGGCGTCGATGGCCTGCTGCACATTACCGACATGGCTTGGAAGCGTATCAAGCATCCTTCCGAAATCGTCAACGTTGGCGACGAGATCGATGTCAAGGTTCTGAAGTACGATCGCGAACGCAATCGTGTTTCCCTGGGCCTCAAGCAACTGGGCGAAGATCCATGGGTTGCTATCAAAGCCCGTTACCCAGAAGGCACTCGTGTTACCGCTCGCGTCACCAACCTGACCGACTACGGCTGCTTCGCTGAGCTGGAAGAAGGCGTTGAAGGCCTGGTACACGTTTCCGAAATGGACTGGACCAACAAGAACATCCACCCTTCGAAAGTCGTACAAGTCGGCGACGAAGTGGAAGTTATGGTTCTGGACATCGACGAAGAGCGTCGTCGTATCTCCCTGGGCATCAAGCAGTGCAAATCTAACCCATGGGAAGATTTCTCTGGCCAGTTCAACAAGGGCGATAAAATCTCCGGCACCATCAAGTCGATCACCGATTTCGGTATCTTCATTGGTCTGGACGGCGGCATCGACGGTCTGGTTCACCTGTCCGACATCTCCTGGAACGAAGTGGGCGAAGAAGCCGTTCGCCGCTTCAAGAAGGGCGACGAGCTGGACACCGTTATCCTGTCGGTTGACCCAGAGCGCGAGCGCATCTCCCTGGGTATCAAGCAACTGGAAAGCGATCCGTTCTCCGAATACGTTCAAGAGAACGATAAAGGCGCCATCGTTAAAGGCATCGTGAAAGAAGTTGACGCTAAAGGCGCCATCATCACTCTGGCCGACGATATCGAAGCGACTCTGAAAGCCTCCGAAATCAGCCGTGACCGCGTTGAAGACGCGCGCAACGTTCTGAAAGAAGGCCAGGAAGTAGAAGCCAAGATCATCAGCGTTGATCGTAAGAGCCGCGTAATTCAGCTGTCGATCAAATCGAAAGACGATGCTGAAGAGAAAGAAGCCATCCAGAGCCTGAAAACTGCTCCGGAAGGTGAAGCTGCAGCTGACACCACCATGGCGGCACTGCTGCGCCAGGCAATGGCCAAACAGAACTAAGTTCTGTAGGACCATAGAAAAAGGGCGACTTCGGTCGCCCTTTTTTGTGCCCGGGATTTGACGGATTTGCCTGACATGGTTAACCCATGTGGGGAAGGTGTGAAACCATTAACCTCGACAAGTTGTCCGATTCTTTAATCGGATCAATCGTTTATTAGCAGCTAACCTTTTAGTCTGTAGCGAACGACAGTCGGGCGGGCCGTCCGGCGTAAGGAAGTGAATGAACAAGCTCATTGTCGCAATAGCAGTACTGACATTGGCGGGCTGTACTACAAATGCCAAGACTCACGTTGTGCGCGGAGTCAGTGGTATCGAGATTGATTGTTCGGGGTTGGGATCCGGGTGGGAGAAATGTATCAAGCGTGCGAACAAGGAGTGTAAGGCGTCGGGTTATAAGGTCGTGGCGAGGTCTGATGATGCCAAGGAGGAAGATGAGTTTCCGTTTGGCTTCAATCCTGCTGGCTATCTGACGCGCACCATGCTGGTTATTTGTAGATAAGCGATGATGAGCGGTGCGGTCGGTGTTTTGAAGCCTTGGTGTCGGGTGCTCCAGTGCTGGCAAATATATGTGAAAACCCGGGCTGTTCAAATTCATCCGGGCGTGCTAAAACCTTTGAAGCGCTGATCTAGCTGCTTGAAAAAGAAGGGAAAAATATGACGAAGTCGGAGTTGATCGAACGAATTGTCACCCATCAAGGGCTGCTCTCATCAAAAGATGTGGAGCTGGCCATCAAGACCATGCTTGAGCAAATGTCCCAATGTCTGGCCACGGGTGATCGTATCGAGATCCGTGGGTTTGGCAGCTTCTCCCTGCACTACCGCGCACCGCGCGTAGGCCGTAATCCGAAAACCGGTCAATCGGTTAGTCTGGATGGCAAATTCGTTCCGCATTTCAAGCCAGGTAAAGAGCTGCGTGATCGTGTGAACGAAGATGAGGAGGAGGGGCTTTGACGGCTGTCGTAATTCAAGGAGCCGCTCATGCGTAATCTCAAGCGCGTATTGCTCGCCATATTGGTTTTGTTGCTGGTTTTAGCGACACTTGCTTTTGTTCTCGAAAATCAGCAATCGGTATCCTTGTTGTTTCTAGGATGGGAAGGGCCGCGGTTGCCGGTATCGCTGATCATGGTTCTTTCGCTGCTGATCGGCATGGTGATCGGACCGATTCTTGGTTGGTTCCTGGGACGTACGTCCAAGGCGTCGCGCAAGCGTTTGGTCTGAATGCGACAATCGCATGACGCACGTTGAATTTGCGTCACAGCTTGTCTATATCCATTAGTAAAACCTTCATTTAGCTGTAAAATGCTGCGGTTGTCCGATGGTGGCATATTCCCACGTCGGTTCAGACTGACTCTGTCAGAAGCCTCAGCGAATTTGATGGCTTTTGCATTCATGGATTCGACAGTGCTCGGTTGGCGGCCCTGTCAGCAACTCAAGGGTATGGTTTCGCGTGAAAATTCTAGTTACCGGCGGCGCCGGGTTTATTGGCTCGGCGGTCATCCGTCATATCATCTCCAACACCACTGACGCTGTCGTCAACGTCGATAAGCTGACTTATGCCGGCAATCTTGAGTCCTTGGCCGAGGTCAGCGAAGACCCGCGCTATGCATTCGAACGCGTCGATATCTGCGACCGCGATCAAATTGACCGTGTCCTGCGTGAACACCAACCGGATGCCATCATGCACCTGGCCGCAGAGTCCCACGTTGATCGCTCGATCTCCGGCCCGTCCGAGTTCATCCAGACCAATATTATTGGCACTTACACCCTGCTTGAAGCTGCGCGCCACTACTGGTCGGCGCTGGATGATGTGCGTAAAGCCAGCTTCCGCTTTCACCACATTTCGACTGACGAAGTTTACGGAGACCTTGAAGGTCCGGAAGACCTCTTCACCGAAACAACGCCGTATCAGCCAAGTTCGCCTTACTCCGCGAGCAAGGCCAGTTCCGATCACCTGGTTCGCGCCTGGAGCCGAACTTATGGCTTGCCGACCCTGGTCACCAACTGCTCGAACAACTATGGCCCATGCCACTTCCCTGAGAAGCTGATCCCGCTGATCATTCTCAATGCGCTGGAAGGCAAGCCGCTGCCGGTCTACGGCAAGGGTAATCAGGTCCGTGACTGGTTGTACGTCGAAGACCATGCTCGTGCACTGTACAAGGTCGTGACCGAAGGCGTTATCGGCGAGACGTACAACATTGGTGGCCATAACGAAAAGCAAAACATCGAAGTCGTGAACACCTTGTGTGCGCTGCTCGACGAATTGCGTCCGGATTCCGCCTATCGGCCACATGCCAGCCTGATTACTTACGTTCAGGATCGTCCCGGTCACGACCAGCGTTACGCCATCGACGCCAGCAAAATCCAGCGCGAGCTAGGTTGGACGCCAGAAGAGACTTTCGAAACCGGCATCCGCAAGACTGTCGAGTGGTACCTCAGTAATACCGAGTGGGTCGCTCACGTGAAGAGCGGCAGCTATCAGCAATGGATCGACCAGAACTATAGTGATCGTTCGAGCAAGGCATGAAGATCCTCCTGCTCGGAAAAAACGGACAGGTGGGGTGGGAGCTGCAGCGCTCCCTGGCGCCGCTTGGCGAGTTGATTGCCCTGGATCGTCATGCGGTTGATGGCTTGTGTGGCGACCTGGCTGACCTTGACGCATTGCGTGCGACGATCCGCAAGGTCAAGCCCGACGTTATCGTCAATGCCGCGGCTTACACTGCCGTCGATAAAGCTGAGTCCGAGACTGAGTTGGCGGACCGTGTGAATGCTCAGGCAAGTGGGGTCATGGCTGAAGAGGCTGTTTCCCTGGGCGCCTGGTTGATTCATTACTCGACTGACTATGTGTTCAGTGGGCAGGGTTCAAAGGCTTGGGAAGAAACCGATCCAGTCGCCCCGGTGAATCACTACGGCGCCAGCAAGCTGGCTGGCGAACAAGCGATTACGGCCTCTGGTTGCAAGCATTTGATCTTTCGCACCAGTTGGGTCTATGGCGCTCGCGGCAACAACTTCGCCAAAACCATGCTGCGTTTGGCCAAGGATCGCGAAACCTTAAGCGTTATCGCCGACCAGATTGGAGCTCCGACGGGCGCAGACCTGATTGCCGACGTAACAGCGTTGACCCTTCAGCAGATTTTGCACCGTCCCGAGCTATCGGGTTTGTACCACTTGGCTGCCAGCGGTGAAGTTTCATGGCACGGCTATGCCAGCCACGTGATCGAATTTGCCAAAGCCAGCGGTGAACAGCTCGCCGTCATGGCGATTGACCCGATCGAAACGACCGCTTATCCAACACCTGCACGTCGCCCCCTGAATTCGCGTTTGAATACTCAGAAGCTGCGTGACAATTTTTCTCTACACTTGCCGGATTGGCAAAGTGGTGTAACTCGAATGCTTAGGGAAGTTCTGAACAAATGACCACGACAAATCGTAAAGGCATCATCCTCGCTGGCGGCTCGGGCACTCGTCTGCATCCGTTGACCCTTGGTGTTTCCAAACAGATGCTGCCGATCTACGACAAGCCGATGATCTTCTATCCGCTGTCGGTGCTGATGCTTGCGGGCATGCGCGAAATCCTGATTATCTCTACGCCTGAAGACTTGCCATGTTTCCGCAAATTGCTGGGTGACGGCAGCCTTTACGGCATCAAGCTGACCTATGCCGAACAACCTAGTCCGGATGGTCTGGCACAAGCCTTCATCATTGGCGAAGAGTTCATCGGCGAAGATCCTTGCTGCCTCATCTTGGGCGACAACATCTTTTACGGTCAGCATTTCTCGGACAACCTGCGTTCCGCCAGCTCTCAACAGCATGGCGCTACCGTATTTGGCTACCACGTCTCCGACCCGGAGCGCTTCGGTGTTGTCGAGTTCGACAAAACCGGTCGCGCTCTAAGCATTGAAGAGAAGCCGCTGAAGCCAAAATCCAACTATGCAGTGACCGGCCTGTACTTCTACGACAATGATGTTGTCAAGATCGCCAAGAGCATTAAGCCGTCCGAGCGTGGCGAGTTGGAAATCACCGACGTTAACCGGGCCTACCTTGAGCAGAACACCCTCAATGTAGAAATGCTCGGACGCGGTTTTGCCTGGCTGGACACGGGGACTCACGACTCGTTGCTCGAGGCCAGTCACTTCGTGCACACGATCGAGCAGCGTCAAGGCTTGAAAGTGGCCTGCCTGGAGGAGATCGCCTACAACAACGGTTGGATTACCGGTGAACAGTTGGGCGCTCAGGCCGATAAGTTGAAGAAGACTGGCTATGGTCAGTACCTGCAAAAACTGCTGGATTTGGATTCCCTCTGAGTCGAGAGGGTCTACTTTCAAACCTAGCGTTTAATCAGTGCAAGCAGGAATAGCATGCCAGTAAAACATCCCAAGGTTGCGGTTTTGCTGGCTGCGTACAACGGAATGCAGTGGATTGAGGAGCAACTGGTCTCGATTCTCGGCCAGTTATCGGTCGACGTCACCCTGCACATTAGCATTGACCCCTCTACTGACGGCACCGAGGCGTGGTGTAAAGCTTATGCGGCTGAGCATCCAGCAGTTGTAGTGCTTCCGGATGCCAGCCGCTTCGGCGGAGCATCGCGCAACTTCTTTCGGTTGATCCGGGACGTTG
This sequence comes from Pseudomonas sp. fls2-241-R2A-110, assembly GCF_030209165.1. NCBI lineage: Bacteria > Pseudomonadati > Pseudomonadota > Gammaproteobacteria > Pseudomonadales > Pseudomonadaceae > Pseudomonas > Pseudomonas sp. fls2-241-R2A-110. The sequence continues at coordinate 125,410 of NZ_JARVSN010000006.1, forward strand.
ACTTCGATGGCTACGACTTCGTCGCCTTTGCCGACCAGGACGACATCTGGTATCCCGACAAGCTGCACAGAGCAACCCAAACGTTGCAGGTACGAGGAGTAGATGCCTACTCCAGTAACGTGACGGCGTTCTGGCCAAACGGCAGAACCCTGCTGCTGGACAAGGCGCAGCCTCAGGTCGCTTGGGATTCTTTGTTTGAGGCAGCCGGTCCTGGCTGTACCTATGTCTTTGGAAAAACCCTGGCAGAAGCCTTGAAAGGCTCGATGCTCGCCAACTGGCAGCAGCTGCAAGGTGTCACTCTGCATGACTGGTATTGCTATGCCTTTGCGCGCAGTCATGGTTATCGTTGGTACATCGACCCGATACCCGGCATGGATTACCGGCAGCACGAACGTAATCAGGTCGGTGCCAACACAGGTCTGAGTCCGTTGATCGCTCGTTACAAAACCATTCATGACGGTTGGTGGTTCGGTCAGGTTGACCTGATTGCAGATCTGGTGGGGCAGGGGACGAAGCCCTTTGAAGGCGCCTTGCTGCAATTGCGGCGTACGGAACTGATGAAGCTGTCCTTCAGTGCCTGGCAATGCAGGCGCCGGGTACGGGACAAGATTTTCTTCTTTTTTATCTGTTGGTTCACCGCGTTGATAGGAAACAAAGCTCAATGACAGCCCCAAAGGTATTGGTCACAGGGGCAGGCGGTTTCGTGGGTGAGGCGCTGGTTTTCAGGATGTTGGTGGGCAAACAGTTCGCTCCGATCGCAGCCGCTCGCAGTCCCACCCGGTTACAGGGTTTGTGCCCGGTTGTACCCTTTGATCTGAATGATCCTGAAGCCTTGCCTGAGTTGAAGGATGTAAGTGCGGTCGTCCATGCGGCGGCCAGAGTTCATGTAATGAACGAAATCGCTTCTGATGCCTTGGCTGAGTTTCGCAAGGCCAATGTGGAGGGGACGCTTCGGTTGGCAAAGCGCGCCGCTGAATCGGGAGTCAAACGCTTCATCTTCATCAGTTCGATCAAGGTCAATGGCGAAAGCACCCTGCCAGGCAAACCGTTCAAGGCTGATGATACTCCGGCCCCGGTGGATCCTTATGGCGTCTCCAAGCACGAGGCTGAACAAGGCCTGAGACAACTTGCTCGTGAAACCGGTATGGAAGTGGTGATTATTCGCCCGCCATTGATCTATGGGGCGGGTGTTAAAGCCAATTTTCTGAGTATGCTGCGCTGGCTCAACAAAGGTATTCCGCTACCGTTGGGAGCGGTCCGGAATCAGCGTAGCCTTGTGGCGATCGGAAACCTGGTGGACCTTGTAATCACCTGTATCGATCATCCTGGCGCAGCGAACCAAACTTTTTTGGTCAGTGATGGCCAGGACTTGTCCACCACTGAAATGCTACGTCGCCTGGGCGATGCGCTCGGGAGGAAGGCCTGGCTCTTGCCATTGCCAGAGTGGTTGCTGGTGGCGGCGGCTTCGGCAATGGGAAAGCAATCCGTTGCTCAACGGATCTGCGGGTCATTGCAGGTCGACATCAGCAAAAATCGTGAATTATTGGGGTGGACACCTCCCATCAACATGGATGAAGCCATGCGCCAAACCGCAGATCACTATCTGGATGCGCAAACGAAATGACTTTTTTGTGGCTGCTACTAGCAGTATTCGTTGTTTCCTGGGGGCTGACGCTTGTTTTACGTCGTTATGCCCTGGCCAATAGCTTGATGGATACACCAAACGAGCGCAGCTCTCACTCTGTGCCGACTCCTCGGGGTGGAGGTGTAGCTATTGTTGTCTCCTTTCTGTTGGCGCTTCTGATCCTTCGCGGTCTTGATTTGATGAGCCTGGCGACGCTGGTTGGTTTGCTGGGGAGCGGCTTGTTGGTCGCGCTTATCGGGTTTGCCGATGATCACGGGCATATCGCCGCAAGGTGGCGCCTATTAGGCCATTTTGCTGCCTCAATATGGGCGTTATATTGGCTGGGAGGCTCTCCTGGCGTCACGGTCTTTGGCCTCACCCTTGATCCAGGGTGGATTGGAAATATTTTGTTTGTGCTGTATTTGGTCTGGATGCTGAATCTTTACAACTTCATGGATGGCATTGATGGCTTGGCCAGTGCTGAAGCGATCAGTGTCTGCCTCGGAATGTTACTGGTCTATTGGTTTAGCGCAAACCTCGAACTGGCGTGGGGTCCTCTGGCTCTGGTGGCAGCGGTCGCGGGTTTTCTCTGTTGGAACTATCCGCCGGCAAAAATTTTCATGGGGGACGCAGGCAGCGGTTTTTTGGGGATTGTATTGGCAGGGATGTCGATTGAGGCAGCCTCCAGGTCGCCCGAGTTGCTCTGGAGCTGGTTGATCATGCTTGGCGTTTTCATTGTTGATGCGACGTGGACCCTGATGCGCAGGCTTTTGCGAGGTGAAAAAGTGTATGAAGCCCACCGCAGTCATGGTTACCAATATGCCTCTCGCAAGCACCGTAGCCATAAAACAGTAACGCTGGCATCGATCGCTATCAATTTTGTATGGCTCATGCCGTTATCGATCGCTGTAGCAAGTGGCTGGATTCCCGGATTTTTTGGTATGGTCGTAGCTTATGCGCCACTGCTGTTTATCGCACGCACCTACAAAGCAGGAGAGCCGGAGCAAGTAGTGTAATTAAAAAGCGTCAAAACACATATCAACACGGGTTTGCATGGTCGCCTCTCTTGTAGAGCATCTAGGGATGTACCTGCCGCTGATGTTGTGATATTTGCAGGTCGCTAAGATGCATTGGTTAGGGAGTTCGATTTGATGAGTGGTTTATTCAGTATGGTTACTTCAAAAATCTGGCAAGTCGTAGCGCGTTTTTCTCGAGGGCTGCGCTCTTTTTTGGCCAAATCTAAAGCGTTCATTCGGCCTTTTTACCAGAAGTTTCCTTTCCTTGTGTGGGTTCGTGTCCGTATACATCTGTTTTTCAAGCGTTTGCGCGAAAACATAATGTTGGTGATTTACTCGCGAAATAATACCAAGGCTATACAGGCTATATTGAATCGTCGTTTCTCACCGTTCCAGAACCCGTCGATCGTCCACGCGCAACCCGTTATTGATGTGTCGGTGGTGACGTTCAATAGTGGCAAGTGGATTGATGGTTTTTTTGAATCGTTAAAGGCGCAAAGTTATCCGCTCAGCAAATTGAATATGTTCTTTGTTGATAACGGATCTTCAGACAACACCCTCGAAGCATTGCAACGTTGGCAGGCATTGCTTGGTGAGGAAGTGGCTGGTTTCGACATTCTGGAAGGCGACAATGTCGGGTTTGGTGCGGGGCATGAAAAGGCAATCAATAAAGGGCGCGCTGAGTATTTTCTTGTTAGTAACGTGGATATCGTTTTTGCCAAAGACTCTATAACCAGAGTGGTAGCTGCTGCTTTGGCCGATGCCAAGGCTGAGGTGGCATCCTGGGAGTTGAGGCAGGCACCTTATGAGCACCCTAAATATTACGATCCGGTAACATTGGAAACCAACTGGTCGTCCCATGCTTGCGTGCTCGTAAGAAGGTCAGCTTACGTTGAAGTCGGTGGATACGAGCGCGAGATCTTCATGTATGGCGAAGACGTCGAGCTGTCCTATCGCTTCAGATCCTATGGATACCAACTCAAGTATTGCCCATCCGCCGTTGTTTATCATTACACCTATGAGCATGAGCATCATGTAAAACCGATACAGTATACCGGCAGCACGCTGGCCAATGCTTATATCAGACTGCGCTACGGGAATTTGAGCGATAGAGTGGGTGGCTTTATCTTGCAATGCCTGCTTTTACTCCGTCCAGAACCCTATGCTGGTGCCCGTCGTGATGTGTTCCGAAACTTCGGTGTGATATTCAAGAAGGCTCGGTATTTTATGCGGGGCAAGGGGCCGAGTGAAAACTGCTATTTCCCTTTCAGGGGCTTTGATTATGAAATGATCAGGGATGGGGCGTTCTGGGAGGTGGGTGAGCCATTGGCCGATTACCCTCTTGTTACTGTGGTTACTCGAACTTACAAGAATCGAGGAGAGTTTCTTAGACAGTCCATGATGTCTGTGTGTAATCAGACGTACCCGAATATCGAGTTGATAGTCGTTGAGGATGGCGGTTCTACGATGAGCTCGGTTGTGGCAGATTTCGAATTTCCGGAGGGCATGAGTGTTAGTTACTACTCCCTCGATAAGGTCGGTCGTTCGGTGACCGGTAATTATGGTTTGGAAAAGGCAGCCGGAAAATACTGCATGTTTCTCGATGATGATGATTTGCTCTTTGCGGATCATGTTGAGGTGCTTGTTGGTGCGTTGGCGAAAAATGCCGACGCGGTAGCGGCTTACTCATTGGCGCTGGAAGTCGGTACTGTTGCCAGTGGCGTGGAAGGGCAATATTTTGAGGTTAGCCATGCGGTACCTGCGATTCTAAAGCAAGAATATGACTATGAGGTCCTGCTGGATCACAACTATATAGCGATCCAGTCTCTGCTTTTTCAAAAGGATCTCTTCTTGCAACGAGGCGGATTTCAAACCGACATGAGCAGTCTCGAAGACTGGAATCTTTGGTTGCGGTATGGTTATTGTAATAAGTTTGTTTATGTGCCAAAAACCACGTCGTTGTTTAGAACTCCTGGTGATCCCACTGTGCGTGTAGAGCGGCATATGCAGTTACACGACGCTTATTATATTGCCAAGAATCACGCAGTGAAAATGTGTAAGAGCTATACCTAAGTTCGTGCTTTAGCAGTTTTGTAAATTGGGTCATTCCGCGTGAGTGGCTCTTTTTTATATTTCTCAACCGATGTAGCTCTGGGTCGTTAGTCGAAGTGGTTGGTTTTGTATACGGTTTATTGGTTTTTTGCTCCTCGATATTCTGGCTTTTTTCAGATGGACGGCTGCAGCCCTTTAAAGTACGCAAATCTGGCTGTTTCGGGAGGGGCGGGGGCGGGCCGGGATGGTTTTGAGCGGTACCCGCCCTGTGTCCCGTCAACGATTTAGTCCGCCGTGTGCCTGCCTGGGTTTGAGATGTTTTTCGCTCTTGGCGGTAGGGTGTTGAGCCTTTTCTGTTGGGGCTGCAGCTAGACCATAGGTATGGAGCCCGGTATTTCGGAGCTATTTTGAATGTTAAGACCAAAAAATGTTATAAATCAGTTTTGGTTGGTTTCGCGCTTGTTTGCTCCGGGTCAGTGACTGCGTTTGAGGTTCGCTCGGCCCAAGGGGGCTAACGTCGTCGACGTAAAGTCGTCGCTGGAACCAGGGAGTGGTCATTTGCAAGTGTTACCCTTTTATGTAGGGCTATGGTTGTAGCCGTCTCACAGGGTGTTCGAATTAGTGCAGATAATTTACTCGTTTGGAAGTGCGTTGCTGAGAGTCAGCATGCCCATAGGATTTTTTGACGCATATGCTAAATATTAGTGATTTGTCATCAGTGGACAAACAAAAAGTCTTTGACTATCTCAAGTGGAACAGTTTCCGTTCCGAGAAGTACAAGGTTTTATACGTTAGTACCCCCAAGGTTGCGAGTACTTCCCTGAAGTGGTGGTTTGCGTCACTGGAAGGTTGTGCGCAGGCCTTGCGTGGCGTCGGTGAGGCTGCGGGAAGCAATTCTGATCAAGTTGTTCACGAGATTTACAAGGTTGCGCCCCATGTCAGCGGGCTGGAAATAGACGACCTTTTGGAGCCTCTTCTTTCTGATACATATTTTCGATTTGCCGCTGTACGAAACCCTTATAAGCGCATCTTCTCTGCATGGCAGTCGAAAATACTGTTGCAAGATCCGGAGCAGGTCGCATCGTATCCAAAGTTTGAGTTATTACAGCAGCCGGTAAAAAGCGTAGCGGATATTGCTTCGGCTTTTGAGGCGTTTCTGGAGTATCTCGCTAGCAATAGCGCATCTTCACCTGAAAAAGATTTTTGGGCGCCTCAAGCCACGCTATTGCGTCCGGATTTGATCAATTATTCCTTGTTGGTCAAAATTGAAAACTCCTCTGAACTGCATAAAGCATTATCGGAGCACTTCGGTGAGCAGGCCACCGATCCTTTCGCAGAGCCTTCACCAAGTGAAAATGTCATTCCCTTCCTTCCTGCTTTTATAACGGAACGAAGTGCGAATTTGATTAAAGAGTTGTACGCCGAAGATTTTGATGTCTTCGGATATGACAGGCAGGTACCAGAACGTACAGAAGCGTTTACGGTAGAGCAGTTGGATCTCGCGTTTGACGCGGCCAGGCTGATTCGGGAAAGTCGTCAACAAATAGGTGCGCGCGCCCTTCAAATCCAGGATTTGACTCAACAGATCGAGGATTTAAATCAGCGTATTGCGTCGTTGAATCCGACTCTGTTCGAACGTGAATCGCAGTTAAAAGAGCTCATGGGTTCTTTGGTTAAGCGTGACCGGCATATCGCCAGTCTTGAGCAATCTGTGGGTGTGCTCAACAGGCAGTTAGTCGATCTCAAAGCCGTTTTGGTTGATCACGAAAAAGAGAATGTCAGTCTGAAGGCTGATCTGCTCAAGACGCAGCAGGAACTCCAGGCACTACTCTCTTCGCATTCCTGGCGTTTAATGTCGTCTGTGCGCGTGATTTCAGGGTTTGTGCGAGAGTCTGTCCATAACGTCAGAACGCTGACATGGAGTAAAGTTGTCGACTCGTTAAGGCGGCGTCGAGAGCTTTATAACGAAAACACTCTTCGTGAGATTCAAGAAAGCGGGTTGTTTGATCCGGAATATTACCTGGCCAATAATGCAGATGTTCGTGCAAAAGGTACTGATCCACTCAAGCACTACATGCTCAAGGGCTGGATAGAAAATCGCAATCCTTGCGCCGCTTTCAGTCCTTCGGATTATCTGTTGGCCAACCCTGATGTTGCCGAGGCTCAGGTTCATCCGCTGCTTCACTACATTCAATGCGGACAGCTCGAAGGTCGTCCAATCAGATTGCCAGTTCGCATTTGCGAAATGACGGCGGTCAAGCGTCGTCCTGTCGGGCGTAATGCGATTTTCAATCCGTATGGTGAATATACACCGATACCGGTCCTAAAGGCTGTGCTCGAGGCACAGATCGAAGCCGTCAAAAAGTCAGGATTGTTCGACGAGAAGTACTACCTTGCGATGTACAGCGATGTACCGGAGGTCTCGGTAGATCCGCTCAGGCACTACTGTGAACAAGGCTGGCGCGAAGGTAAAAATCCTTCCATGGACTTTGATACGCGCGCCTACCTCGCAATGTACAAAGACATTCAACACATTGGTCTCAACCCGCTTTGGCATTACATTGTGACTGGCGCGGCAGAGCATAGAATAGCGGTACCGGATGCACTCATTAATCACGAAAACGACATCCGTTTTGGTGAAGTTAACAGCGACATCAAGTTGCTCGCGTTCTATGTATCGCCTGACTGGGAGGCGTTGCGTAGTGCCAGATTCGCTGCTAAAGGCAATTCGCAGCGACCACGCCCTGACAAGATGCTTGGGTTGTATGATTCGTTGGATGGGCGTGTGCTCACCCAGCAGGCACTCAGCGCCAAGAGCCATGGCTTTTTTGGCTTTTGCTTCAAACTGAGCGCAGATTCGGTTGTGCAAGCGTCGCCACAGCCTCTGGACATTTTTCTTGCCCACACAGAAATCGACTTTAATTTCTGCGTTCAAATAGATTTGCATCAGGAAGGCCTGGCGAACAACTTGATTACGCCTGTTGTTGCAGTTCTAGCTGATAAGCGCTGTGTGCAGGTTGATGAGCGCCCCGTCATAGTTGTTAAGCTCAATGAGTACGACGAAGACATCGTTGATTCAATTCGCAAGCTGCGTGAGCGATTGAATGAACTGTGTGACGGCGTGTACCTGATTGCTCAGTTTGGTTTCGCGGGTTCGGAAGAGTTGGCGCAGGACCTGGATGGTTTGTGTGACGCCGCGCTTGATCTTTCTGCAGACCCTGTGCCCGGCGAAACTGGCGTATTTACACCGCAAAACAAGAATGGAATAGATACCGTTCCCTATAATCTCGTTGCGTCGCAAGGGATCGTGCGAGCGCAGAAAACACACCTTCGTGCTACTCCGGTTTTCCACGCTATTTCATTAGGGCGTGATGAAACTGCGCTTAAGCAATATTCACCTCTGGTGTATTCGCGCTTTCATATTCGTGACTATGGACGTTGGCTTGACGCGGCGATCAGAGGCGCGAGAAAGGCTCTCCCCGAGGATCGCCGTCTACTGTTTGTGAATGCCTGGAACAATTGGCAGGAAGGGCTTTTCCTTGAGCCAGACAGTATCACCGGTTTTGGTCGATTGAACGAAACAACACGCGCTTTGCTGGATATTGATTCCAGCACCATTATGCCAAAAGTTTCGGTAATTGTTCCAAATTATAATCATGAAAGCTACCTTGCTCGTCGGCTGGATAGTATTTATGGTCAGACTTACAAGAATATAGAAGTTATCCTGATGGATGACTGTTCGACTGATGATAGCCGTTCGGTGTTAACTGGTTATGCGGAAAAGTACCCTGATGTAACGCGTTTGTTGTTCAATGAGACGAATTCGGGTGGCGTTTTTCATCAGTGGGCTAAGGGGATCAAGGCGGCCACAGGTGACCTGGTATGGGTCGCTGAAAGCGATGACTACTGTGATGAGCGCTTCCTGGAGGCGCTTGTTAGTTGTTTTGACGATGAAGCGGTCATGCTTGCGTACTCAAAATGTGAGTTCGTAACCACCGACGAAGTCGTTATGCCTGACCAGTTCCTTAACTATGTAAGTGATCTGGAGTGTGCGAATAAATGGGCCGGTTCCTATGTAAGCACGGCGCATAACGAAGTGCGCTCGGCGTTGGGTATCAAAAATACAATACCTAATGCCAGTGGCGTGCTTTTCAAACGCCCCGTTGATATGCCACTGCTGGATGATCAGTCGTGGCTATCAATGAAAGTTGCCGGTGACTGGGTCTTCTATTTGCACATCCTGCGCGGCGGAAAAATTGCTTACTCCACTGAGGGTACAAACTTCTTCCGTCGACATTATGCAAGTACTGCAAACACCACTTATCGCAAAGAGGTCTTTTATCGCGAGCTCGGGGTGGCCAACAGAACGGTTCAGTCCCTCTACAATGTTCCGATGTCGGTGCTTGAGGCTTGCGAGGAATCCAGCAAGAAACTGTATGACCACTATGTTGGGGGCTCCGCAGAAGAGTTTCTACGTTGGTATGATCATGATTCAATTGTTCGTGCAAGGGCTGACCGACTGCCGAACGTGATGGTTTCCACCATTGGCTTCTATCCGGGCGGTGCCGAAATTCTTCCGATTCGACTGGCAAACGAGTTTAAACGCCAGGGTATTTCCGTTTCCTTGTTTAGCGCCGGGATACCAAAACGCGAAGACGGTGTTCGCAAGATGCTGAGAAACGACGTGCCGGTGATCGAGACGTCGAATATCGAATCAGTGAAAGAGATCATTCATGATTTCGGAATTGAAGCACTTAATAGCCACCAGTGGTACGTTCAGAAGTATCCGGTCGATGTCCCGGATGTTTTTTCCGAGCTTGGCGCCCACGTGGCTGCTCTGCACGGGATGATTGAACATGGCAATGGAGTGACTGATGAACAGTTGCGCATTGCTGACAAGGGTGTCAGTACATGGGTCTATACCGCTGAGAAGAATCTTGTTCCTTTCTCGGACATCTCGCTGTACGACAAGTCTTCTCCCCGTTTCGTCAAGGTTCCTAACGGGTTGCAGCCGCCGGAAATTATTCCAATCTCGCGCGTGCAGATGGGTATACCGGAAGAGGCTTTTGTATTGTGTTGTGTCAGTCGGGCAATTCCCGATAAAGGCTGGGGCGAAGCTATCCAGGCGGTAGAACTTGCGCGATCACTTTCCGGTCGGGACATCCGTATTATATTGGTCGGTAATGGCCTGGTGTACGACGAGTACTGTCAAGCAGGTGCGCCGGACTTCGTTTACCTGGCTGGTTTTAGTGATAACTCTGTAGGCCATTATGCTGCCGCGGACATGGGCATCATGTTATCGACCTTCAGGTCCGAAAGTTTCCCTCTGACCATTGTAGATTGTCTGTTTGCCGGCAAGCCATACATTGCCACAGACGTAGGCGACATCAAAAACATGCTGACGATAGAGAGCGGCGTTGCTGGGGAGATCATCGAGTTGGAAGATTGGGTCGTCCCAATCGAGAGCGCGGGCCGCGCAATTGCGGCGTTCGCGACAGATGAACGGAAATACAAGGAAGCCGTCGGTCTGGTGAAAGACGTTTCCAGTCGATATCGAATTGACGCCGTTGCTTCTCAATACCTTCGTTTGTTCGAGCGTGACATTCAGCTGAGCAGGGCGGAGTCGGCGAAGGCCGAAGGCGCTGGCATGACTGTCCAGTAGCTGTAGCCGGACTTGCTGTATGCGGGACAGCTAGCGTTTAGAGGAGAGCTCACAAGCAGGTCCGGCTGATTGCCAGGCCTGCACTGAGAGCGAGACGGGTGTCTCCGGCAATTTGGTAAGCCGCTTCTCTTGACGTATCATTAGCCCCGTCACAGAGTGTTCAGTTAAATAATAAAGTGTAGGTCGTTGCAATGGTTGCCAAGGAGGGGGCAGGTCAAGCCCGCCTTGTCTGCTGCGGCACAAGGCGGCAGTTTCAACCATATCAAGCGCTGGAGGGCAACGTTGAATAATTCCGAGAACACTTCTCCTAATCCCGTTAAGCGGTCCCTGGTTTTGGGGGGGCGTGGTTTCATAGGCACCCACTTGATAGACGCATTGCTCGATCAGGGGCATTTTGTGCGCTGTTTCGATCGTCCCAATGTGGCACCGTTGGGTGAATCCCACTTCAGTCATCCTAATTTCGAGCTTTGCGAAGGAGACTTCACCAGTGAGGCTGAAGTCGCCAAGGCATTGGAAGGTTGCGATGTTTGCTATCACCTGGTGTCTACTACACTCCCCAAGTCTTCAAATGCTGATCCCGTCTTCGATGTGGAGAGCAATGTCGTTGCGACCATCCGCCTGCTAAACCTCGCGGTGAAGTCCGGCTTGAGGAAGATTATTTTTATCTCCTCCGGAGGCACGGTGTATGGAGATCCCACGCAAGTACCTATTCCAGAAACCCATGCTACCGACCCGGCCTGTTCCTACGGAATTTCCAAGTTGGCGATCGAGAAGTATTTAGCGCTTTTCCATCGCTTATACGGCCTTGATTATACTGTTCTACGTCTTGCAAACCCCTTTGGTGAGGGGCAGCGCACCTATGCTAGCCAAGGCGCGGTAGCCGTATTCCTTGGCAAAGTCCTGCGTGGCGAGACGGTTGAGATTTGGGGCGATGGCACGGTTGTACGCGACTACATTCATGTCTCTGATGTGGTGAGAGCGTTGTTGGCATCGTCAGTGCAATCCGGTGAAGAGCATGTGTTCAATATCGGGTCAGGACGCGGACATAGTCTCAATGAGGTTCTTGACGCAATCGAGAGGGTCACGGGGCGAAATGTCAGTCGTGAATACTTGTCGGGTCGCGGATTTGACGTGCCTGTCAGTGTTCTGGACATCGAGCGCGCCAAACAGTCTTTGGGGTGGGCTCCTTTCGTTAGTTTCGATCATGGATTGGAGCGCTTTGCGGCTTGGTTATCGGATAATCCGGAATAACCACATTGATTTAACGATGTAAACACACCATACGCCTGCCTCTCGGAAGGTTACGATCTTTGGGAAGGCTTCAAACGCGAGAGGGGCTTAAAACGTCAACTCGAGCTGTAGAGGGGCACCATCCGGCTGGTTATGACGAAAGAAAAAACCGTCCAGAATATTACGTATAAAAGCGCCGATTTGTTAGATATGTTTGCATCCGCGAACATCATCAATCAAATCGGCGTTCTTGTTTCTGCATTTCCTGTCATCCGTGAAAGACTATTTTTACGCGCCTGTAGCTAATTTATCGGTGATCGGCAGGTGCGTCTTGTTGAGTCTAGTCAATGGACTAATTGTTTCTCTTTCAATAGTTTTCGTGTGATGGTATTAACTTGCATAACCCACCAGTCATCAAAGCGAGAGAGTGGCACTGCTAGTGCTATTGAAGTGGTAGCAGTGACAATAAATACGATAATTAAGCTTTGTGTGTTGCTGATGCTGTGATTTGCAAGTTTGATATATACGTAGCTTGATAGCGAGCAGATCACAAGGGTGTGTACAAGATAGAGTGGAAAACTGATTTTTCCAATGCCTCTTAATAGTTTCCCATTCAGGTTTTTAAATACCTTCTGATTGTTCATGGTTGCGAAAATTATGCAAGCGGAACCAAGTGTATGGAGCAAGGTTTGGGCGTGTGGTTTTATAGTGTCTGGGATCGCTGAAGCCCATACGTATGATTTTTCCGGGATCATGTATCCGAGCATGTAAAGCCCGAAAATAATTAATGCTATGGAGGCGAGGAAGGGGATTTCATATTTGTTTTTGGCCAGATAAACAGAAAGAAATGTACCGGCAACGAAGGGGAATATGAAGTCGTTATAGAATAGTGCTGATATTGAAATAATGATGAAGGCGTAAATAAGGTGGCGGTATTCTAGTATTACTGAAATAAAGCATGCAAGCATAAAGACAATCATGCTGCCGAAAAACTCGGCTTTCATAGTCCAAAGGTTTGTATTGTAATTGTCTTCTCCTGTGAAAAAAGTTGTAATGCCTTGCGTTAAGGCGCCCCAAAAGCTCGGTTCAAACCCTGGCGTCCATCCGTAAGCAAATGTCGCAAGCCATGGGCTCAAGCTAAGTTGTGAAGCATCGTGGAAATAGTAAAAGCCAAGCTTGAATAAGCAGTAACTTGCGACAGTGGTAATCGTTACTGTGGCGGCTAGTCTCGGAAATCTTTTAAGAAATGCCAAAAGCAGTTTTTGAGGGTTTTCATGATTAAAATAGGACCAGCATAAAACAAACCCGGAAAGGGTGAAGAAAAAACCGACAGCTGCTGTGCCGTTAAAAAGAGCAAAATACGGCTGTCCTATTAAGCTGTTCTTGTCTCGTGCTTCCCCTAATAATCCAGTTGTATATGGGGAAAACCCTAAGAAAAAATGGTGAACAAGCACAATAAATGCAGCTATTCCCCTATAGGCTTCAAGGGGAAATAGTCTATTGCTTCCAGTTTCCAATTTTGCTGACATGTCAGGCCTTGAATATTTATCGTTTGATCTATGAAGCGGGATAATAGGCATATTTATTTGTTTTGACTAGCCTTGGCCCATAGCTGGTGGGGGGGGGGCAGCAAATGGCGTCGTCTCTTTCCGCGCTGCGGAAATTTCCACGCGGTCACCGGATTTTTTGACGATCACCTCTGGCGCAGGTAGGTGAATAACGTCACCCATAATGGCTCGTACAACCGGGGTTGTGAGGCTATCGATACTTTTTTTTGGGAGGGTATTGGGGGCAGATAAACATTTTCGGCGTTTGTGTCGCGTTGCTTCATGAGATGTAGCTTGCATGAGGTTTTGTTGCTTTGGCTTCTGCGCTGCGATGGCTACGCGGCTACTTTCATAAAAAACCGAGGTTTATCTTAACTTGATAAAATGGTTGTTTATGAGTTCACCGATTTTTTTAGCTTAATGAGGGTTGCAGGCGCGAACTAAAACATTAGTAGCCAAAATAAGCTTGGGTAACTGTTTCAGGGTCCGAGTCCATTTTTATTTTGCCGTGCTCCAGCCAAATGACCCGATTGCATGTATGCAGCACCAGGTCACGGGAGTGGCTGGCAATCACCAAAATGCTGGTGGCTTGGATCAGTTCTTTCATCCGAGCTTCTGCTTTGTGCTTGAAGCCTTCGTCCCCTACCGACAGCCATTCGTCCATGATCAATATTTCAGGTCTGATGGTCGTCGATACCGCAAAGGCCAAGCGCAAATGCATGCCGGAAGAGTACGTGCGTACCGGCATGTCAATGAAGTCACCCAGTTCTGAAAACTCAATAATTTCGTCAAGTTTCTCTGCAATATCATTTTTTGTCATCCCAAGCAGGATGCCGCGCATGAAGATGTTTTCCCTGCCGGATGCCTCCGGGTCTATCCCTAATGAAATATCAATAAGGGAAGCGACTTCGCCGCTGATACTGGCGGTGCCAGCGGAGGGTGTGTATACACCGCTCAGCAGTCTGAGTAATGTGCTTTTGCCTGCGCCGTTATGACCGAGCAACCCAACCCGGTCTCCGTCATTGAGGGAAAAAGTAAGGTCTTCCAGTGCTCTGACAATCACTCGGCCTTGGTCGTTGGCGCTGAGTTTGCCGCCTGTAGCAACTTGAATCAGTCGTTTTTTCAGAGAGCGGGCATTTGCGTTATAAATAGGGAAATCAACGCATGCGTTATGAAATTCAATAGAAGCCATAATAGTTTTCTTCTTAGAGCCAATAAGCAATGCGACGTTTATAGAGGGCATAGAATATGATCGCTATGCACCAGCCAAGCAGAGCCATACCCCCGGCCACACACCAGCTAACAGTACTCGCATCCTGTCCGAGCATAGGAGCCCTGACGATTTGTATGAGATGGTAGATGGGGTTTAAATCCAGTAAATAGGTGCCGGAGGATCGTCCCGAAAGCAGGCTTGGAAGCCACATGATTGGTGTCACATAAAAAGCAATTTGCAAAACGCTGGCAATGATTTGCGGAAGGTCACGATATCGAGCACACAGGATGCTCAGTATTAAGCTTATCCATGCCAGATTGAGAGCAACCAGTACAAAGCCTGGGATGCTCAATAGCGCTCCAAGACCCAACGGCTTTTGAACCGCCAGCAGCACCAGTGGGAAAATGACGATGTTGTGCGCGAGGATCAAAGTATTGCGCCATATCGTGCGTAGGATATGCACGAATAATGGGATGGGGAGTTGTTTGATAATACTTTCTGCCGTAATGAGGCTAGTGCAGCCCTCTAATACGCAGGTAGAAATGAAACTCCAGAAAATCATGCCCGCTGCCAGAAATGGCAGGAATTCTTTCATGGGGGAATTAAATATTTGGCCAAATACGAGGCCAATAGTACCAATCATAACGCCCATGCTGATGGTGAGCCAAAACGGTCCGACAGCAGAGCGCCTATACCGTTGACGTACGTCCTGCCATCCGAGCATGCCTACCAGAGAATAGCGCTTTACAGCCGTCGCTATATCTGCCACGGCGGCGGTAATTGAGTTGTTTAGCATTCGAAACACCGGGTTGTCAAAACAGTCAATGATTGTAATCTTGTAGGAGGAGGTAGTGTCACTTTTTCCATCCCGTTCAGTTTCCAGTTTTTACGCTCGCGGGGTGTGCTCCGCTTAGAATGCCTCCCCCCAGTTGCAGGGCGGGGCATAAAGTCTGTAGCTATTTCGTATGGCGCGCGCTCGTTACGATCACAAGCTTGAGCTATTCGTTCAAAAAGCAGGGCTTGTGTCGACTGGTGATATTGTGCTAGCGCTAAGAAATAACGTCTCTGCCGGAGGATTTACACTTTTTCTATCATCCCACGGCCAGAGTCGAACGCCCAATAAATTTCCCTCGCCCCCCCGGAAACGCGTTTTGGGTTAAGCCGCAGCGTCTGATCGTCAATGCTCTCTAATAAATCGCCTGCTCGAGAGCGGGCAGAGCGATTAGCTAATGGTTACCGACGAGCAGTTTCGCGGCAGCAACGATTCGTGATTTTCGAGCGAGTCTTGCGTCCGTGCTATGTCAGTCCGGCGGGCCGGTCAGAAGGGCGAATTATAGCGGCGTTTTCAGTAAAACGCTCCTTCCTGACCCTGCCATCTGCAAGTATTGGGCGATCTCGTCCTCATGAGGTTACAATGCCGATCGACGATCGCGTAAAAGGAGGGGGCTACGGGCTCGAACGCTTGAATGGATAAAATACGCAGAGTGTTGCTTGGTTTACCTCGCAGGCAAAAAAGACTGATACAGGTCGCCACCGATGTGGTTTTGGTGTGGGTCGCTTTGTGGCTGGCCTTTATTGTTCGCCTCGGTATCGACGACGTATACAATCCACTAAAGTCGCATTTCTGGCTCTTCGTCAGCGCCTCGATTATCGCCATCCCCCTTTTCGTACGCTTTGGCATGTACCGCGCTGTCATGCGCTACTTCGGTAATGATGCACTGATTGCCATCGTCAAGGCTGTCAGTCTGTCCTCGCTCATCCTTGCCGTGGTGGTCTACTGGTACAGCAATCACGAAGTCGTCGTGCCGCGCTCCATCATCTTCAATTATTGGTGGCTAAGCCTGGTAATCATTGGCGGCCTGCGTCTGTGCATGCGTCAGTATTTCATGGGTGATTGGTTCACCGCTGCGCAGCACGTACCGTTTGTAAATCGAGACGATGGTTTGACCAAGGTCGCCGTTTACGGTGCTGGCGTCGCGGGTAACCAGTTGGTTGCAGCTTTGCGCATGGGACGTGTGATGCGTCCAGTGGCGTTTGTCGATGACGATTCCTCTATCGCGGATCGTTCGATTGCCGGGTTGCAGGTCTTTAAGCCCAAGCATATTCAGCAGATGATCGATGTGACTGGTGCTCAGGAAATCCTTTTGGCGTTGCCGTCTTCGACTCGTGCGCGGCGTAGGGAAATTCTCAATTTTCTGGAGGACTTCCCGCTCCATGTGCGCAGTGTTCCGAATTTCACTGATCTGGCCAGTGGTCGGGTCAAAGTGGACGACATTCAGGAAGTAGACATTGCTGATCTGTTGGGGCGGGATTCGGTGCCGGCGCAGCCTGATTTGTTGGCTCGATGCGTCAAGGGCAAGACGGTTTTGGTGACGGGGGCAGGCGGTTCGATCGGTTCCGAACTTTGTCGTCAGATTTTCTCCCTGGGGCCAACCACTCTGTTGTTGTTCGATCATAGCGAATTCAATCTCTACAGCATTTTGTCCGAACTCGAGCATCGTATTTCTCGTGAGTCGTTGTCTGTCCGGTTGTTGCCGATACTGGGGTCGATTCGTCATCCCCATAAACTTCTCGATGTGATGAAAACCTGGAATGTGGACACGGTTTACCACGCGGCGGCCTATAAGCACGTGCCGATGGTTGAGCACAACATTGCTGAGGGCGTGCTGAACAATGTGATTGGGACACTCAATACCGCTCAGGCTGCATTGGAGTCCGGTGTGGCAAACTTTGTGCTGATCTCGACCGATAAGGCCGTACGCCCGACCAATGTGATGGGCAGCACCAAACGGTTGGCCGAGTTGACCTTGCAGGCCCTCAGTCGTGAGTTGGCGCCGGTGTTGTTCGGGGACAAGTCCAATGTGTCCCGGGTCAACAAGACCCGTTTCACCATGGTGCGGTTCGGTAATGTGTTGGGTTCATCGGGATCGGTTATTCCGCTTTTCCATCGCCAGATCAAGTCGGGTGGGCCTTTGACGGTTACCCATCCGAAGATTACCCGTTACTTCATGACCATTCCCGAGGCGGCACAGCTCGTAATCCAGGCCGGCTCCATGGGGGAGGGCGGTGATGTGTTCGTGTTGGATATGGGTGAGCCGGTCAAGATAGTCGAACTGGCGGAGAAGATGATTCACCTGTCTGGCCTGAGCATCCGTTCGGAAAAAAACCCGCACGGCGATATTGCCATTGAGTTCACTGGGCTGCGTCCCGGGGAAAAACTTTACGAAGAGTTGCTGATTGGCGACAACGTGTCGGCTACCCGGCACCCGATGATCATGAGCGCCAAGGAAGATCATTTGCCCTGGGAGGTGCTCAAAGGCAAGTTGATGGAGTTGCTGAGTGCTGTTGAGGGGGATGATTATTCGCGGGTTCGCCAACTTCTGCGTGACACTGTCAGTGGTTACGCGCCGGATGGTGAAATCGTCGACTTGATTTATCAGCAGCGTCGCCTCGAGCCTTGATCGTTACTCACTCTGCAACGGATACATTTTTGACAGAATTACCCCATGACCCAGCTTTGGGAGGCCGCTTTGGAAAAGCTGTTCTTCCTTATCAATGTCATGGAGCGTCACTTGTGGGTACAGGCTACTTCTACTGTCTGTTTTTTGCCCTTATGACCTGCGCTTCTATTGCTGCTAATGCTGCGCCTTTGGTCAAGTCCGACACCGTTACCGCGCCGATGATGCTGCAGGCTGCACTCTCGGTGGAGTCTGTAAAAGTTGATCTGAACGGGACGGGCGCGACGATCTTGCAGCGTGAACTCTCCGGAGTCGGTGAAGCCTACGTCGTGTGCCGATCACGGCTTACCTTAACCTGCGCAATCCAAAAACCTCTTTGCTGACCAACACCAACACACCTTGCTTCGCTATTTTCACGATTGGCCACAACATAACGAAAACCTTTCGGCAATCCTGGTCCAGTTCTTTGAAGACGGTGAGTTGATCGTACGTTTTGCCGGCGACTGCTTCGACCTGGCCGTCATCACCTGGCTTCGAAGATGCCCCCGAGGTTATCAGGCAGCTGACGCGCATCGCCCGCAGACTTTTTGGGACGTCCGGGGGGGGGGCGCGTTCGACTTTTAGGCTTTTCACGCGCTTGGTGAGAAAGCGCGCCCGACTGTCGATCTTTCGCGTTTTTTTGTCGTAGGTGTGTTGGAGAACCTCGGAACAAGCCCTCAGATGTGCTTGAATACGCCATGACTACCTGACCCGAGCCCTACATGAACCAGATGAGCCGTATTCGTGCGTTTTTTTACTGGCCGCGGGCTATGGTCGAACTATCAGTCGAATAAGTTTTATCGTGCCATGGAAGCTTTGGTGTTTTGAGTCTATCCGGAATTAACCAAGGATTTTTTGGTATTGTTAACTCATGGGTTAGTTACCTATTAGTAAAGTGCTGTAGGCGGTTTGTTGTTATATGAAGAATTTGAAATAAAGGGTGGGCGTGTTATGTTTGATGGCATTTCTAGAGGTCAAGTGGAGTTGATGAGATTTGGCTCATACTACTCCGAAAGATATAAGATTTTTTATGTGTCCACGCCGAAAGCGGGCTCCACTTCATTGAAGTGGTGGTTCGCTAAGCTTGAAGGTTATGTGCCTGACATCAATAAAGACCTGAAAAGTTTAGAGAGTACGCCAGAATCAACCATCCATGACACCTTTCATCTGGTTGCCCCATCAGTTACCGGTCTTTCCGAGTCCCGGCTGGGTGAGCTAGTTAACGCTGATGGGGTTTTTCGTTTTGCGGTGGTTCGAAATCCTTACGAACGCATATTTTCAGCTTGGCAATCAAAAATTTTACTTCGTGAGCCATTGCAAATAGGGCGGTATGTTAAACATGAATTTTATTGTCATAAAATAGCGAGTACCGTTGATATCTCGAATGCTTTTGAAGGTTTTCTTGAATATTTGTTGGCTGTTGAGGCTCCGAGTTTTTTGGATCCGCATTGGACTCCACAAGTAGCCTTGCTGCATCCTGATTTAATAAAGTACGACATGGTTGCGCAGTTGGAAGATACGTCGAGCCTGGAAGCAAAGCTTGAAAGTATTATAGGTGATGGGTTTATTGCCCCGTTTGTGACAAATCGAGCTAACCAAAGTCTAATTCCTTACTCAGAAAGCTTTATTACATCAAGATCTGCGGAGTTGATAAAACTTTTGTATGCTGGGGATTTTGCTGCTTTCAACTACCCTTTGGACGTACCTAAGGGTAAAGCCGAATTGAGTCAAGATGCACTCGATATGGCGCTGAAAGGGATCAGTATGATTAAAGGTCGGCACTCCAGGATCTCTGACTTTCAACTACGGATTAAAGATGCTCAGGCAGAACAATCCAAGCTTAGAGAGCTCTCTGATGGGCTTGAGGGGCGACTGAAGGGGCTAGAAGCGAAAGTTTCCACTGTGCTGACTGAGCGGGAGAATTTAAAACTTGAATTGGTTAAGCAGCGAGATGAAAATCTTTCCCTGAGGGAACAGAATCGTTCCTTGAATGAGCGAAATAAGCAGGCTCATCATCAGTTCGAAGTATTGCTGGATAGTAAACATCAGCTAACTATAGTTCTGGCCGAGTGTCTGAAAATTATATTTTCTTCCCGTCCGTGGAAAGCTATGCGAGCGGCGCGTAAGCTAATGGGGGCGGTTGAGCACCCGTTTGCACGTGTGCTTTCAAAGCATTTTAGCTTTGAATACAATAAATATTTACATGCTAACTCAGATGTGGCTGCTATCGGGGTTTCTCCAGAAGAGCACTTCCTTGTAAATGGAGCTATTGAAGGACGTCCGCTTTCTATTGAAATCCAAGAAACGGACATTTTTGATGCTGAGTTATATCGTGCTCTTTACCCTGATGTAAAAAACTCCGGCGTAGATCCAGAGGTGCATTATCGATCTACAGGTAAAAGGGAGGGGCGCATGGGAGCCATGCCTGCTCTTGAAGTTCGGGGTGCAAACGGGTCTATCGATCCATTACGTAAAACGTTTTTGGTTGTCAGTCACGAAGCTTCCAGGACAGGCGCACCTATATTAAGTCTCAATATAATTATAAACCTGTCTAAAAAGTACAACGTTGTCGCCCTTCTTCTTGGTGGGGGGGATTTAGAGGATGCATTTTTAGCTTCAGGTGCTGCGGTAATTGGGCCCGTCGCGGATATAAAAAATAACTCGGTAATTACCAAGGCGATCGTAAAACAGATACTTGAGCGTTTCAATATAGATTGCGCAATAGCGAATAGTATTGAAGCCAGATACGTACTGCCTGCTCTTGCTGAGCGGTTTGTTCCTTGCTTAAGCCTAGTGCATGAATTCGCTGCAAATACTCGACCTCGCAGTGCATTTCGAGAAGCGCTTTTTTGGTCTGGTGAGCTGATATTTTCAACAGACATTACATTGAAAAGTGCCCAGGCGGAGTACGCGGAGCTAAACAAAGGGCATACGCATATTCTTCCCCAGGGCCGCTGCCTTTTGCCTCCCGAGAACCATAGTTCTTCCGAAATCGAGAGGGAGCAACAACGCATTATAAATGCAATGCGACCTAATGGGAGTGCTGAGGGACAGGTCGTAATCCTTGGCGCCGGTTATGTGCAGCTGAGAAAGGGAGTGGACCTTTTCATTGAATGTGCTGCAAGGGTGGTCAATGCACCAGGTGGTAAAAACTGTCGTTTTGTCTGGGTTGGACAAGGCTACAATCCCGATCACGATATAGGCTATTCTGTCTATTTGGCAGATCAAATAGCGAGAGCGAACCTCGAGAAAAATGTATTCTTCATTTCCGAAACCTCCGCCATCGATACGGTGTATGAAAACTCCGATATTTTCCTGCTGACCTCGCGACTGGATCCGTTGCCCAATGTCGCCATTGATGCACTCAGCCACGGCTTACCGATTTTGTGTTTTGATAAAACTACGGGTATAGCTGACTTCTTATCTTCGTGCGGTCTTGCTGAAGAATGTGTTGCGCCGTATCTGGATACTGTATCAATGGCAGAAAAAATCCTTTCGTTAGCGAACTCTCAAAGTTTGAGAGCTGATGTCAGTAATCAGAGTCGTTCTAAATCTCAAGATTATTTCGATATGAATAAATATATTGAAAGTTTGGAACGGATTGCGCATGTTGTCGAAGCGCGAACGAAGCAGGAATATGCAGATTATTTGATCGTGAAAGACTCTGATTTGACCGATTTTGAGTTTCTCAGAGATTCTCATCGGGTAAACTTTAGTGATGGCGACCTGCTCTGTATGTACATGCGTTCTTGGGTGCGCGGAATAGGCAGAAAGAAACCTTTCCCTGGCTTTCATCCGGGTATCTACCTTGAACAGAACAATCTCGATCATCTTGAGATTGATCCGTACTCTCATTTTCTTCAGGCAGGCAAACCTCAGGGCTCTTGGCTGCGTCCAGTGCTGACGCCAAAGACAATAGTTGCCGATGTGTTGGATGACACAAAGATAGCGCTTCACATTCACGTATTCTATCCGGATTTACTCCCGGAAATTTTGCAAAGACTCAAGGCGAACAAGGTAAGGCCAGATCTATTTATCAGTGCTCCATCGTTAGAAGCTAAGCTTGAAATTTTGGCTCTATTAAAGGCTAGTAACGTAGAGGCTGTCTGTGTTGAAGTTGTTCCAAATAGAGGGAGAGACATCGGTCCCTTGCTGACTGCTTTCGGTTCAGAACTCGTACAAAATTATCAAATTGTTGGGCATATTCACACGAAGAAAACTGTTGATGTCAAAGACTTGGAGGTTGGTCGAAAATGGTTCCACTTCCTCTTGGATAATTTGTTGGGCGGAGCAGCCGGAAATATGGCTGACGTCATCGTTGGTCAAATGTGCTTGAATCCGAAATTTGGATTGATTTTTCCAGATGATTCGAATGTTGTGGGTTGGGATGCAAACGAAAAATCTGCTCAAGAACTGGCGTCACGTTTGTCCCTTGACAGACTTCCTAAAAATATTAATTTCCCGGTAGGGACGATGTTCTGGGCTCGCTCAGAAGTATTGGCGCCACTAGTCCATTTGTGTTTGAAGTGGGAAGATTATCCAGCGGAACCCCTTCCGTATGATGGCTCGTTGTTGCATGCACTAGAACGTATCATTCCCTTGGTCTGTGAAAGCGAGGGCTTTGAATATGCAGTAACGAATGTTAGAGGTAGCACACGCTAAGTCACTAATTGGCTGTTTGCCTGGCAGGCAAACAGCCAATTATTTTAATATGCTCTTAAGCCGTGTTTTTATTTTGCAACTCTGATTTACAACAGGAAAGGCGAACGGCCGGCGCCCCAATGGCGATATCGTTGACTGGACCTACCAGCAACGTCGCCTCAAGCCCGATCGTTTCACATCCTGTAACTGACACATTTTTGACAGGCTCCAGACATCGCCTAAGTTTGGGAGGCAGCTTCGGAAAAGCTGCTTTCTCAATCGATGTCATGGAGCTTCATTTATGCGTACTGGCTATTTCTACTCCCTGGTTTTTGCCCTGCTCACCAGCGCCTCTATTGCTGCAATAGCCGCGCCTGCGGTGAAGCCTGAGACAGGCAACGCACCTTTGGTGCTGGAAGTTTCCCCTCAAGCGCAAACAGGAAAAGTCGATCTTAATGGCGCTGATGCACCCACCCTGCAGCGTGAGCTGTCCGGTATCGGGGAAGCCAAGGCCAAGGCGATTGTTGCTTATCGTGACAGTAATGGTCCGTTTTCGTCCGTAGACGAATTGCTGGAAGTGAAAGGCATCGGTAAAGCGATCCTGGATAAGAATCGCGAGAAGCTGGAAGTGAACTAAGCTTTAACATCAACGCCGAGAGGCCGGTCATCGACCGGCCTTTTTGCATTGTGGCGTAAAACGAGGTGGCGTGCCTTTCATCGGAGTCAAAAAAATTACGGATATCATATTGCCTTAAGATTATGCCTATAATAATTCTCCTATTTGCCGATGCGCCCAGGCGCTCATCTCTCTATCGCATCCTCAGGAGCTCGCTCATGAACACTCTCCAGACTCAAGGTACAGCCCTCGTCACCGGAGCATCCTCCGGTATCGGTGCAATTTACGCTGAGCGTTTGGCGGCTCGTGGTTTTGATTTGTTGCTGGTTGCTCGTGACGAGCAGCGGTTGGAGGCTGCAGCGAGCACGTTGCGCGCCGACCATGGCATTAAGGTGGAAGTGCTCAAGGCGGATCTCACAAAAAAAGATGATGTGCTGAAGGTTGAGCAACGGCTTCGCAGTGATTCGAGTATCAGCCTGTTGCTCAACAACGCAGGCGTAGCTGCCGATGGTTTGTTGGCAAACGCCGACTTGGAGCAACTGGAGCGATTGATCCAGCTGAACGTTACGACAGTCACTCGCCTGGCATCGGCAGCAGCTGCCAGTTTTGCCAAGGCTGGGCGCGGCTCGATCATCAATATTGCCTCGGTGGTGGCGTTGTTCCCCGAGCGGTTCAACGCGACTTACAGCGCCAGCAAGGCTTATGTTTTGAGCCTGACCCAGTCGTTGAACGCCGAGCTGGAAGGTACTGGGGTCAAGGTCCAGGCGGTGTTGCCAGGCGTAACACGCACCGAGATCTGGGAGCGTTCCGGTATCGATGCAACACAGATTCCAGCGGATATGGTCATGGAGGCGGGGGAGATGGTGGACGCTGCGTTATCCGGCCTGGACCAGGGTGAGCTGATCACCATTCCCTCGCTACCGAACGCCTCCGACTGGGACAACTTTGTAAAAGCCCGCCTGGTCATGGCGCCTAATCTTTCCAAAAGTACGGCCGCCGCGCGCTATAAGTAAGGCGCCTTCAATCGGTTTGAGGTAATTGCGGTATGAGTGATCGTCGAGTAGTGGTAACAGGCATGGGGCTGGTTTCTCCGCTGGGTAGCGGCGTTGAGGCCGTGTGGGAGCGTCTGTTGGCGGGGCGCTCCGGGTTGCGTCAGTTGCCTGACGAGGTGGTGGCAGATCTGCCGGCCAAGGTCGGTGGCGCAGTGCAGACGTTGGCGGAGGATCCCGAGGCGGGTTTCGACCCGGATCGTGCGACGCCGCCCAAAGAGCAGAAGAAGATGGACCGCTTCATCCTGTTTGCCATGGAAGCTGCGCGCCAGGCTTTGGAGCAAGCCGGCTGGCAAGCTCAGGATGCCAATGCCCAGGAGCGCACGGCCACGATCATCGGCTCGGGCGTCGGTGGTTTCGGTGCGATTGCCGATGCGGTTCGGACCACAGACAGCCGCGGCCCGCGACGTTTGTCGCCGTTCACCATTCCTTCATTTCTGGTCAACCTGGCGGCCGGCCATGTGTCGATCCAGCATGGATTCAAGGGGCCGTTGGGTGCTCCGGTGACGGCGTGTGCGGCCGGGGTCCAGGCGATTGGCGACGCGGCGCGGCTGATCCGGTGTGGTGAGGCGGACATCGCCGTGTGCGGTGGCGCGGAGGCCGCGATCGATCGCGTCAGTCTTGCCGGGTTCGCCGCGGCTCGCGCGTTGTCCAGCGGTTACAACGACACTCCGGAGCGCGCCTCAAGGCCGTTCGACAGTGGCCGTGATGGCTTTGTGATGGGCGAGGGCTCAGGCCTTCTGGTGATCGAATCACTGGAACATGCGCTGGCTCGCGGTGCTCAACCCTTGGCCGAACTGGTCGGTTACGGCACCACTGCGGACGCCTTTCACCTGACCGCTGGCCCTGAAGACGGCAGCGGTGCGCGTCGGGCAATGTCGTTGGCGTTGGCCCAGGCAGGCATTTCGGCTGCACAGGTTCAGCATCTCAACGCTCATGCCACCTCCACCCCGGTAGGCGACCTTGGAGAGTTGGCGGCAATCAAGTCGTTGTTTGGTTCGGACAACAAGATTGCGGTGACCTCGACCAAGTCGGCGACCGGGCATTTGCTTGGCGCAGCAGGCGGGATCGAGGCGATTTTTACCCTGTTGGCGATCCGCGATCAGATCGTTCCACCGACCCTCAACTTCGAAAACCCGGACCCGGCAGCGCAAGGCGTGGACATCGTCCACGGTCAGGCACGGCCGATGGCTATCGAGTATGCATTGTCCAACGGCTTCGGCTTTGGCGGTGTGAACGCCAGCGTGCTGTTCAAGCGCTGGGAGGGTTAAGCCAGAGGCTGTTTGAGAAACGCGCCGGTCACGTCGAGAATCCGCTGGGCCAGTTCCGGGTTCTCGACACTGCGCGACAGCAACAACGCCCCGACCAGGGCGGACATGATGAAGATGCTGCGATCAGCGGCGTCTTCGCCTTCAAGCGTACCTTGTACTTGTTCAAGCCTTGCGTGGAGCACCGCGTCGGACGTCGGGCTGGGTTGTCCGCGCAGTCCCAGTTCCGATGACATGGTCGGCAGCGGGCACCCTTCATGGGGTGAGGTCTGGTGCCATTGTGACAAGTAGGTGTCGATGAACGCTTCCAGCGGGCGTTCCTGAGCGAAAAGCTCGGCGCAGACAACGTCGCACTGCTCACCGGCAGCCTGCAGGGCTTTCTCCACCAACTCGTCCTTGGACTTGAAATGCGAGTAAAAGCCGCCGTGGGTCAATCCCAATGCTTTCATCAGCGGTTGCAGGCCGGTCGCGCCAATACCGTCACGGCGAAATCGTTCTGAAGCTTCTTTGATTATGCGCTGGTGTGTCTGGGCTTTATGGTCCTGCGAGTAACGCATCGTGTATCTCCGCAACAATGCGCCATATTAACCAATGGAAATGGGATGGTGACTGTACTTCTACTTCTAAAAAGCATGCAGATGCGTCGATCTTGGTCGAAGGGCGTTTCCAGTGGTGGCACGAATAGTGATTACTCATTAGCTGACGATTGTTGAACAATCCTGAGGCGATGAATATGAACAGTGGTATGTCGCTGGCCGACCACATCACATTTGAGTTACGCGCCGACATCATTGGCGGCCGTTTACTGCCTGGCATGGCGTTGGTGGAGAACGATCTGGTGTCCTCTTACAACGCGTCTCGCAACACGATTCGCGAGGCATTGCATCGCTTGGGGCAGGAAGGCCTGACCCGTTACGTGCGCAACAAGGGCGTTATGGTTCGCAGGCTGGGTGTCGACGACGTGCGGGACTTGTTCAACGTGCGTCGCACCCTCGAATTGCAAGCCATCAATGCCAGTCTGCCGCTGCGCAGCTATCAGTCCGATCGCATGCTCCAGGCCCTGGAAGCCACCGAGCTGGCCCGCGAGCGTGAGGACTGGCGCGCCGTCGGCACCCACAGCCTGGCCTTTCATCAACACATTGTCGGTTTGCTGCGCAGTCCGTTGTTCGATGAGTTTTTCACCAACATCGTTGCGCAACTGCGCCTGGTGTTTTGCTCCGCGCCGGATGAGTCACGGTTCCAGGCGCCCTGGCTGGCTCGAGACCGGCAGATCCATGACCTGCTGGCCGAGGGTGAAAAGCTCGCGGCGCAAGAGGCCATGAGCCTTTATCTCGACGATTCCGAACACCTCCTGTTGCAAATGCTTGCTCCTTCCCATCACTGATCGAGGATTCGTGCCATGTACAAAGACTATCCGGCGGCCTATCAAGTCAGCAAAGGCTCGGCCTTGCAGGTGGACACCGCCTTCTACGAACGGATCCGCGATGCGAAGGAAGGGCGCACGTTGATCGAGCAGTTCGAAGTGCCGATCCGTACTGGCCGTGCCTGGAACGTGCCGGCCGGGCACGTGTTTCGGGTGACCACGCCGGTCGGCCCGCAAGTGGGCGACTTCAATGTCTGGAATGCCAACGATCCGCGCGAGCGTCTGTGGGCGGCGCGGACCCGGCAGTTGCAAGGCGCGCACGTCAGCACCCATGACCGGCTCTGGTCGAACCTGCCGTTTTTACGGCCTCTGGTGACGATTACCGACGACAGCCTGGCCGGGTACGGCATCGATGAACATGGCGGTCGTTTGCACGATTTGCTCGGCACGCGCTGCGACCCCTACGTGAATAAAATGCTCACCGGCGAGGACTTCCATCATCACTGCCATTCCAACCTGACTCGCGCCGTGTTGCCCCATGGCTTGACCGAATTTGACGTGCATGACGTGCTGAACATTTTCCAGTGCACGGGCCTGAACCACGACGACATGTACTTCATGAAAGCCTGTCCGGCGCAGAAGGGTGATTACCTGGAGTTCTTTGCCGAGATCGACTTGCTGTGTGCGCTTTCAACCTGCCCGGGCGGTGACCTGTCGCTGGCCATGTGGGGGCCCGATGCGCAGGATCCGCTGAGCGTCTGTCGCCCGCTGGGGGTGGAGATTTATCGGTTGGAGGAATCTTTGCTCGAGGGCTGGAGCCAGCCTGAGCGTGCGGCTTACAAAGGCATGCACGGCTTGCACATCGCCAAGGCGGATTGGGAAAAGTAGCCACGCAAAACCCTGTCGTTCATTAAGAGCGACAGGGTTTTTGTTCAGCGGTCCTGCGCATCCTTGGCGTCCGCTT
Source organism: Pseudomonas sp. fls2-241-R2A-110 (assembly GCF_030209165.1). Taxonomy (NCBI): domain Bacteria; kingdom Pseudomonadati; phylum Pseudomonadota; class Gammaproteobacteria; order Pseudomonadales; family Pseudomonadaceae; genus Pseudomonas; species Pseudomonas sp. fls2-241-R2A-110. The sequence goes on from NZ_JARVSN010000006.1 coordinate 153,152, forward strand.
GTGCGTTTCGTTCCGCGACACGTTTACGTTGCTCTTCGGTCAGATCGACCTTGGTGGCGGTGTCGCGCAACATCATCAAACCGCCAACGATCGAGCCGATTGCAACGACCAGAATCAACCAGGCATACCAGGGCATAGGGCTCTCCTTGAGGGCAGGACAGTGGGCGGATTTCGCCAACCGATCGTGCATACCACTTTGAGCGATGGGCAATCGCAGTGGTTCCATTCTATGCCTGATATGAGTGCAGCCTGTGAGCTGTTTATAGCCCGGTCAGCATGGCGTCCGCTGGCGCATCGGCGCGCAGTTGCGCGGTGAGCATGAAGTACACGAAACCCACCGCCATGAAAGCGAGGAAAATCACCCCGATCAGTGCGTTGAACCACGCCATCGCCACCAGGCACACCACGGCCAGGACCAGCGCAATCATCGGCACCAACGGATAGCACGGCGCGCGGAAAGTGCGTTCCAGGTTCGGTTCGGTTTTACGCAACTTGAACAGGCTGAGCATGCTCATGATGTACATCACGATGGCGCCGAACACGGCCATGGTGATCATCGCCGCCGTCAGGGTCATGCCGCCGAGGTTGATCAAGCCGTCGCTGTAGATCGCCGCAATACCAATCACACCGCCGGCGATGATCGCCCGGTGCGGCGTCTGGAAGCGCGAAAGTTTGGCCAGGGACGTCGGCAGGTAACCGGCTCGGGCGAGGGCGAAGAACTGCCGCGAGTAGCCCAGGATGATCCCGTGGAAACTCGCCACCAGGCCGAACAGGCCGATCCAGACCAGCATGTGCAACCAGCCCGAACTGTCGCCGACCACGGTCTTCATGGCTTGTGGCAGCGGGTCGTTGATGTTCGACAGGGTGCGCCAGTCACCGACGCCACCAGCAAAGAACATCACGCCCATCGCCAGCAACACCAAGGTCAGAATGCCGCTGATGTAGGCCTTGGGAATTGTGCGCTTGGGGTCCTTGGCTTCTTCGGCGGCCATCGCTGCGCCTTCGATTGCCAGGAAGAACCAGATGGCAAACGGAATCGCCGCGAACATCCCGGCAATTGCCGGCGCCCCGAACACGTCGGAACCGGCCCAGCCATTGAGCGCGAAGTTGCTGAAGCTGAACGCCGGAGCGACCACTCCCATGAACACCAGTAACTCGGCGACGGCCAGTACGCAGACCACCAATTCGAAGGTTGCCGCCAGTTTCACCCCCAGAATGTTCAATCCCATGAACACGATGTAAGCGCCGACCGCTGCGTGTTTTGGGTCGAGGGCCGGGAATTGCACATTAAGGTAAGCGCCGATGGCCAAGGCAATCGCCGGCGGCGCGAAGACGAACTCGATCAGGGTCGCCAGCCCGGCTATCAATCCACCTTTTTCGCCAAAGGCGCGGCGGCTGTAGGCAAAGGGACCGCCCGCGTGAGGAATCGCGGTGGTCAATTCGGTGAAACTGAAGATGAAGCAGGTGTACATCGTCGCGACCATAAACGAGGTCACCAGAAAACCCAGTGTCCCGGCCACGCCCCAGCCGTAACTCCAACCGAAGTATTCACCGGAAATCACCAGCCCGACGGCGATGCCCCACAAGTGCAATGTGCCGAGTGTGGGTTTGAGTTGTGTGTTCATGCGTTTGCTCCCTGAACGGTTTGGAAAGCGTCGGGAGGGAGCGTTAGCAGCGGGCGTGCCAGTATTCAGATAGCAGTCGTAAAGCGCAAAAAGGTGTCGTATCGGGGATTTTCGACGCTGGATGTGCACATTTTTGTGCGCCAGTTGAGGGCAGGGTTGTCAGTTGTGCCGCCATCGCGAGCAAGCTCGCTCCCACAGTGATATGCGTACACCGTTCACCTGTGGGAGCGAGCTTGCTCGCGATGAGGCCCGCCCAAACAACGCTGTAATAAAGGCATAAACCCACTCTTTACGCTTTCTTTATGCCCAGCCAACCCCCTCGGTCTCGTTCCTTTACAGCCTCCCTGCCGACAATGACTCCACACGCGGCAATACGCCGTAACACGGAGAACTTCCATGAGCGTTCTGGACGGGGTGTCACTGCTATTGGCAGTGGGGCTGTTCATTTATCTGTTGGTTGCGCTGTTGCGCGCGGACCGGAACTAGGAGCGGCTATGCACAGTTATGACTATTGGCTGATCCTCGCCTTCTTCGCCCTGGTGCTGATCCCGGCACCGTTTCTGGGGCGGTTCTACTACAAGGTCATGGAAGGTCAGCGCACTTGGCTGTCGCCCATCCTGGGACCTGTCGAGCGCGGTTGTTATCGGGTTGCCGGCGTCGATCCGCAGGCCGAACAGAGCTGGCAGAAGTACACGCTGGCCTTGCTCGCCTTCAACCTCGCAGGCTTCTTGCTGTTGTTCGCGATTCTGCTGTTTCAGGATCACCTGCCACTGAACCCGCAAAATCTGCCGGGCCAAGAGTGGACGCTGGCGTTCAACACCGCCGTCAGCTTCATGACTAACACCAACTGGCAGGCCTACAGCGGTGAAGCGTCGCTGAGCTACCTGAGCCAGATGGTCGGCCTCACCGTGCAGAACTTCGTCAGCGCCGCCACCGGCCTGGCAGTATTGGTTGCGCTGTGTCGCGGGATCGGTCGCAAGTCGACCAAGACCCTGGGTAACTTCTGGGTCGACATGACCCGCGCCACCCTTTATGGCTTGCTGCCGCTGTGCCTGCTGCTGGCGTTGTACCTGGTCTGGCAGGGCGTACCGCAAACCTTCGCGCAGTACGTGAATGCCGTGACGATGCAAGGTGTCGACCAAGTCATCCCGCTCGGCCCGGCCGCCAGCCAGATTGCGATCAAGCAACTGGGCACCAATGGCGGTGGCTTCTTCGGCGTCAACTCGGCGCACCCGTTCGAGAACCCGACGGCGTGGAGCAACCTGTTCGAGATGGCCTCGATCATCTTGATCCCGGTCGCCCTGGTGTTCACCTTCGGCCATTACGTGAAAGACCTGCGTCAGAGCCGCGCGATCATCGCCTGCATGCTGGCGCTGTTCCTGATCGGCGGCGCGACTTCGCTGTGGGCCGAGTACCAACCGAACCCGACCCTGAACAACGTCGCCGTCGAACAGACCGCGCCGCTGGAAGGCAAGGAAGCGCGCTTCGGCACCACCGCCACCGTGCTGTGGTCGGTGACCACCACGGCGGCGTCCAACGGTTCGGTCAACGGCATGCACGACAGCCTCAACCCGCTGAGCGGGATGGTCGCGATGGTCAACATGATGGTCGGCGAAGTGATCTTCGGCGGCGTCGGTGCCGGGCTCTACGGCATGTTGCTCAACGTGCTGATCGCCGTGTTCCTCGCCGGCCTGATGATCGGCCGCACCCCGGAATACCTCGGCAAGAAACTCCAGGCCAGGGAAGTGCAACTGCTGGTGGTGACCTTGCTGGTAATGCCAGTCGGCGTGCTGGTGCTGGGCGCGATTGCCGCGAGCCTGCCAGGTCCGGTCGCGGCGGTGAGTAACCCCGGCGCACACGGTTTCAGTCAGTTGCTCTATGCCTACACCTCGGCCAGTGCCAACAACGGTTCGGCGTTCGGCGGCTTTGGTGCCAACACCGCGTTCCACAACCTGATGCTGGGTCTTGGCATGTTGATCGGTCGCTTCGGTTACATCCTCCCGGTACTGGCGTTGGCCGGCAGCCTGGCGATGAAGAAGACCGCGCCAATCGGTCAGAACAGCTTCCCGACCCATGGCCCGCTGTTCGTGACTTTGTTGACCGTGACCATTTTGCTGGTGGGTGGTTTGACCTTCCTGCCCACATTGGCGTTGGGTCCGATTGCTGAACATCTGAGCATGGGATTCTGAGGACTAGATGATGAATATGCCCGTAACCAAAACCGCCACCGTCAAAACGCCGGAACAACCCAAAACCGCGATCTCGGCCCTGTGGCGTCCTGCGCTGGTGCAAGCCTTCGTCAAGCTCGACCCTCGGCAGTTGCAGCGTGCGCCGGTGATGCTGGTGGTCGAACTGACCGCGATCCTGACCACCGTGCTGTGCTTCATTCCCGACAGCGCCGTGCCGACCTTCGTCGCCGCGCAAATCGCGCTGTGGTTGTGGTTCACCGTGCTCTTTGCCAACTTCGCCGAAGCCTTGGCCGAAGGACGCGGCAAGGCCCGCGCCGACAGCCTCAAAGCCGGCAGCGAAGGCTTGAGCGCGCGTCGCAAAACCAGCAACGGCAGCTTTCAGGTGGTGCCGGCCACCAGCCTGCGTAAAGGCGATGTGGTGCGTGTCGAAGCGGGGGAAATGATCCCCGGCGACGGCGAGGTGATCGAGGGTATCGCGGCGGTCAACGAAGCGGCGATTACCGGTGAATCGGCGCCGGTGATCCGCGAATCCGGTGGCGACCGTTCTGCCGTTACCGGCAACACCCGGCTGGTGTCCGACTGGCTGCTGGTGCGCATCACCGCCAACCCCGGCGAGTCGACACTGGACCGCATGATTGCGTTGGTCGAAGGTGCCAAACGGCAGAAAACCCCGAACGAAGTTGCGCTCGACATCCTGCTGATCGGCCTGACCCTGATCTTCCTGTTGGTGGTCGTGACCCTTCAACCGTTCGCCCACTTTGCCAACGGCAACCTGCCGCTGGTGTTCCTGGTGGCGTTATTGGTCACGCTGATTCCAACCACGATTGGCGGTTTGCTGTCGGCCATCGGGATCGCCGGGATGGACCGTCTGGTGCGCCTGAACGTGATCGCCAAATCCGGTCGCGCGGTGGAAGCGGCGGGGGACGTACACGTCCTGCTGCTGGACAAGACCGGCACCATCACCTTCGGTAACCGTCGTTGCACAGCGGTTCATCCGGCGCCGGGCGTCACCGCCAAGGAACTGGCCGAAGGTGCGTTGTTTGCCTCGTTGGCCGATGACACCGCCGAAGGCAAGTCCATCGTCGAATACCTGCGTGGGATTCACCCGCAACCTGAACCAGCCGCGGATGTGTTGACCGCTGTGCCGTTCAGTGCTGAAACCCGCCTCTCTGGTGTCGACTATCAGGGCCGCGTGTATCGCAAGGGCGCGGTGGATTCACTGCTGGCGTTCGTCGGCCTGAAACGCGCTGACATGGCGCCAGCCCTGTCGCGGGAAATCGACAAGATCGCCCAGAGCGGCGGCACGCCGTTGCTGGTCTGCGCGGAGGGTAAATTGCTCGGCGCGATCCACCTCAAGGACGTGGTCAAACCCGGCATTCGCGAGCGTTTCGCCGAGCTGCGCAAACTGGGGATTCGCACGGTCATGGTCACCGGCGACAACCCGCTGACCGCCGCTGCGATTGCTGCCGAAGCGGGCGTCGATGACGTGCTGGCCGAAGCCACGCCGGAGAAAAAACTGGCGCGCATTCGTCATGAACAGAACGACGGTCGCCTGGTCGCCATGTGCGGCGACGGCGCCAACGACGCACCGGCCCTGGCCCAGGCGGACGTGGGCATGGCAATGAACGACGGGACCCAGGCGGCGCGCGAGGCGGCGAACATGGTCGACCTCGACAGCGATCCGACCAAGCTGCTGGACGTGGTGCAGATCGGCAAGGAATTGCTGGTGACCCGCGGTGCGCTGACGACCTTTTCCATCGCCAACGACGTGGCCAAATACTTCGCGATCCTGCCGGCGCTGTTCGCCTCGATCTACCCGCAACTGGGCGTGTTGAACGTCATGCATCTGACCAGTCCGCAGAGCGCGATCCTGTCGGCCATTGTGTTCAACGCCTTGATCATTGTGGTCTTGATTCCACTGGCGCTGCGTGGTGTGCGGGTGCAGGCGGCAAGTGCGGCGGCGCTGTTGCGACGCAATCTGCTGATCTATGGCCTGGGCGGGATTCTGGTGCCGTTCGTGGGCATCAAGGCTATCGACATGCTGTTGACGGCGTTGCATCTGGTTTGACCCCGAATGGCGGTGTGTCAGACGCGCCGCCTTCGCGAGCAAGCCCGCTCCCACAGGGGAATGCATTTCAAATGTGGGAGCGGGCTTGCTCGCGAAGGACTCGACACGGTCCACCAGAATGAACGCGGCACTTGTTTTTTTGAATTCGAGGAGTTTGAAATGTCCACAATGATACGTCCGGCCTTGAGCCTGCTGGTCCTGATGACCCTGATTACCGGCGTCGCCTACCCATTGGTCGTCACCGGTGTCGCCCAGGTCGCCTTCCCGGATCAGGCCAATGGCAGCCTGGTGCGCGACGCCGACGGCAAAGTCCGCGGCTCGTCACTGATCGCCCAGGATTTTGTCGGTGACGCCTGGTTCCATCCACGGCCATCGGCCGGTGCCTTTGCCACGGTGTCGAGCAGCGCGAGCAACCTTTCGCCGAGCAACCCGGCCCTGGCCACTCGGGTGATCGACGATGCCAATAAACTGCTGGTACCAGGCCAGGGGCCGGTGCCATTGGCGATGCTGACCACCTCCGGCAGCGGCCTCGATCCGCACTTGCCTCCGGCGGCGATTGCCTATCAACTGGCGCGTGTCGCGGCGGCGCGTAATCTGCCGGTGACGACGCTTCAGCAATTGCTGGATGCGCACACCGAGCAGCCGCTCGTTGGTCCGCCGGTGGTGAATGTGCTGGCGTTGAACATGGCGCTGGAAAAACTGTAAATCTGTGATGCCGCCAATCGCGGGCAAGCCCGCTCCCACAGGAGGTGATGGTGGATGCAAGATTTGTGACCACCCTAGACTCCCTGTGGGAGCGGGCTTGCCCGCGAAGAGGCCCCGACAGTCGCTGCATCAACATCAGAATGAGAGAGAGCTTCAAGCATGAGTGACTCCGGCCGCGCCGATGCGTTGTTAGCAGACCTGCCCCGCGATGGTCGTGGCCGGCTCAAGGTTTTCCTCGGTGCCGCGCCCGGCGTTGGCAAGACCTACGCCATGCTGCAAGCGGCCCATGCGCAAATGCGCCAGGGCGTGAAAGTCATCGCCGGCGTGGTCGAAACCCACGGTCGCGCCGAGACCGAGGCGCTGCTTGGCGGTTTGCCGCAACAGCCCTTGGTACGCTCGGAATACCGTGGCGTGATGCTCGAAGAAATGGACCTCGACGGACTGCTCGCAGCCAAGCCGAAACTGGTGCTGGTCGACGAACTGGCCCACACCAATGCTCCCGGCAGCCGTCACACCAAACGCTGGCAAGACATCCAGGAACTGCTCGCTGCCGGCATCGACGTGTTCACCACGGTCAACGTTCAGCACCTGGAGAGCCTCAACGATCAAGTGCGCGGCATCACCGGCGTGCAGGTTCGTGAAACCCTGCCGGACTGGGTGCTGCAGGAAGCCTACGAACTGCTGCTGATCGACCTGCCGCCGCGCGAGCTGCTCGAGCGTCTGCGCGACGGTAAAGTCTACGTGCCGGAGCAGGCGCGGGCGGCCATCGATGCCTTCTTCACCCAGACCAACCTCACCGCCCTGCGCGAACTGGCGATGCAAACCGCTGCCGCCCAGGTCGACGATGACCTGGCCCAGGGTTATCGGCAACTCGGTCAGGACGCGCCGGCGGTGCGCGGTCGCTTGTTGGTGGGCGTCGATGGCGATGCCCAGGCCGAGCGCCTGGTGCGTCACGCCAGCCGCGTAGCCCAGCGTCGACACCTGCCGTGGAGCCTGGTGCATGTAGACAACGGCCGCGTGCGTGACGAGCAATCGCGCTTGCGCCTGCAAAGCGCCCAGCAGTTGGCCGAGCGCCTGGGGGGCGAAGTGGTGTTGCTGCGCGCTGGCGAAGTCGCCAAGACGCTGATCCAGCACGCCGCCGAACGCCGCGCCAGTCTGGTGTTGGTCGGCCAATCCCGCCCGCGGCTGCGCCGTCGTTTGTTCGGCGGCGGGTTGGCGTCACGCTTGCTGCGTGATGCGCGCGGGTTGGAAATCAACGTGCTTGACAGTGATCACGAACCGCATCAGCCGCGTCAGCGTGCGTCGCAGTCGCTGGTCTGGTTCGACTACGTGCTGGCGGTGGTGGCGACGGTGTTGGCCAGTGGTTTGGCCTGGGCCGTGGCGAGTGTCCTGCCGTTGCCGAATATCTCGCTGGTGTTCCTCGCCGCGGTGTTGCTGGTCGCGGTGCGCAGCAGTCTCGGCCCGGCACTGGCCTGTGCGGCGCTGTCGTTTCTGACCTACGACTTTTTGTTCATCCCGCCGAATTTTTCCTTCCGCATCCAGCGCGAAGAAGATGTGCTGACCTTGCTGTTCTTCCTGCTGATGGCGGCCCTCACCGGTAACCTGGCGGCACGTCAGCGACGGCAATTGCAGGCGTTGCGCGACACCCAGGAAGAGACCACCGAACTGCTCGACCTGTCGCGCAAACTGACCGCCGCCACCGACCGCCAGGCTGTGGTCAGTGCCGCTGCCCAGCACCTGAATGGCTGGAGTGATCTGAAATTGTGCCTGCTCAATCGGGACGGCCAGGGCGGCTGGAAAGTCGAAACCGGTGGCCCGCTGGAGTTCTCCGAAGCCGAACGCGCCGCTGCCGATTGGGCCTGGCAACATGACCAGCCGGCGGGGGCGGGCACCGGCACGCTGCCGTTCGGACGTTGGTGGTGGTGGCCGCTGTCGGTGGAAGACGGGCCGCTGGCGCTGCTCGGCGTGTGCGCCAAAGAGGGCCAGACCCTGAGCGGGCAGCGGCGGCGGTTGTTGACCGCGTTGAGCCAGCCGCTGGCTCAGGCCCTGGCCCGTGCGCAATTGGCTGAAGACCTGGAAGCGGCGCGTCTGCACGGCGAAACCGAACAGCTGCGCAGTGCGCTGCTGGCGTCGGTGTCCCACGATTTACGCACGCCGCTGACCTCCATGCGCGGCAGCATCGACAGCCTGCTGGCCCTCGGCGAAGCGATTCCGCTGGAGGATCGCCGCGAACTGCTTGAAGGCACCCGCGATGAGGCCGAACGTCTCGATCGCTACATTCAAAACCTGCTGGACATGACGCGCCTCGGTCACGGCGCCCTGAAGCTGGCGCGGGACTGGGTATCGCCGGCCGACATTGTTGGCAGTTCGCTCAATCGCCTGCGTGCGGTGCTGGCGCCGTTGCAGGTCAGCACCGAAGTGCCGCCCGAATTGCCGCTGCTCTTTGTGCATGCCGCGCTCATTGAGCAGGCGTTGGTCAACGTACTGGAAAACGCCGCGCGATTTTCCCCGGCCCATGGGCGTGTGCAATTGCGTGCCGGGGTCGATGACAACGAGCTGTTTTTCTCGGTGAGCGATGAAGGTCCGGGGATTCCGCAAGAGGAACGGGCCAAGATTTTCGACATGTTCTACACCGCCGCCCGAGGTGATCGGGGCGGGCAGGGCACCGGGCTGGGGCTGGCGATCTGTCAGGGGATGGTCGGGGCGCATGGCGGGCGGATCAGCGTCGCCGATGGCATCGAAGGGCGAGGCACCTGCATCACGCTGCACCTGCCTTTGCAGGATCAGCCAGACGCTGAAATTGAGCGTTGAAAGTGAAGCCTGATACCCTCTGGACATCTTTATGCTGCGATCCGAAACCATGAGCCAGACCGCGACCATTTTGGTCATCGATGACGAACCGCAGATCCGCAAATTCCTGCGCATCAGCCTCGCTTCCCAGGGCTACAAGGTCCTGGAGGCCGGCACCGGCAGCGAAGGCCTGGCGCAGGCGGCGTTGAACAAACCCGATTTGCTGGTGCTCGACCTCGGCCTGCCGGACATGGACGGCCAGCAAGTACTGCGCGAGTTTCGCGAATGGTCGACGGTGCCGGTGCTGGTGCTCTCGGTGCGCGCCAGCGAAGGGCAGAAAGTCCAGGCACTGGATGGCGGCGCCAATGACTACGTGACCAAACCGTTTGGTATCCAGGAGTTCCTCGCCCGGGTGCGCGCCTTGTTGCGCCAGGCCCCGAACGGCGAGGTTCAACAAGCGGCGCTGACGTTCGGCCCATTGACCGTGGACCTGGCGTATCGCCGGGTACTGCTCGACGGCAACGAGGTCGCGTTGACCCGCAAGGAATACGCGGTGCTGGCGCAACTGGCGCGGCATCCGGGAAGGGTGATCACGCAGCAGCAATTGCTAAAGGATATCTGGGGGCCGACTCACACCGATGACAGTCATTATCTAAGGATTGTGGTGGGGCATTTGCGGCAGAAACTGGCGGACGATCCGACCCAGCCGCGGTTTATCGTGACCGAGGCGGGGGTTGGGTATCGGCTGCTTGATACGTGATCGTTCCCACGCTCTGCGTGGGAATGCAGCCCGGGACGCTCCGCGTCCCAGAAGCGGACGCAGAGCGTCCATTGAGGCATTCCCACGCAGAGCGTGGGAACGATCATCAAACCTCAGGAATCGCGCTCGTTCTCATACCGGTCCAGCGTGTCCCGCGCGATTTCCCGCCCCAGCGCGATAAGCTCCGGCGCCTTGTAAAACTCGAAAAACCGGCATACCCGCTTCGGCACGTTGATCAGGATGTCCGGTGGATAACCGGCAATCTTGTATTGCGCCAACGACGTTTGCATTACCTCGAAACTCTGGTTGATCAAGTCCAGCAAGGAGGCCGGTCCGACGTTGTCGATGATGAACGAGCCGGTGGCGGACTTTGGTGCACCGTCGCGTTCCGGGGCGGCGGCCGGCTGTTGGGCTTCGGGTTCGGCGGATTCGATCCAGGGGTTGATCTCGGCCGCTTCCGCCATCAGCGCTTCCTTTTCCAGCAGCAGCAATTGTTCTGCCTGTTTGCGCCGGAACGGTAATTTTGACCCCAGGGAACTGATCAGGCTGTCGAAACGGGTCTTGAACGCGGCGGGGCGCTGGATCACCGGCAGTTGATAGTGGCGCTGGTTGGTGGAGTTGAGGTTGACGGCGATGATCAGGTCGCAATGGCTCGACACCACGGGCACGATCGGCAAAGGGTTGAGAATGCCACCGTCCACCAGCATCCGGTTGCCTTGCATCACGGGTGTAAACAGGCTGGGAATCGCCGCCGAGGCGCGCATGGCCTGGTGCAGGCAACCTTCCTGGAACCAGATTTCCTGCTGGTTGGTCAGGTCGGTGGCCACCGCCGTGTAGGGGATGCGCAGGTCTTCGATATTGATTTCACCAACGATCTTGCGGATCTGCCCGAAGACCTTTTCCCCACGAATCGCCCCCAAACGAAAACTGACGTCCACCAGACGCAGGACATCGAGGTAGTCCAGGCTCTCGATCCAGTTGCGATAATCGTCGAGTTTGCCGGCGGCGTAGATTCCACCGACCACCGCGCCCATCGAACAACCGGCGATGCAGGCGATGTCATAACCACGCCGTTCAATCTCTTCGATGACCCCGATATGGGCATAACCCCGTGCTCCACCCGAGCCCAATACCAGCGCGACACGCTTTTTCATGAATCGCCCTCGTCTGACAAGGTTCAACAATGCACCCATCGAGGGGCGCGCTTCAATCGCCAAGGTCGCTCGATCGGCCGAGGGTGTCGTTTTTTCGACACTGCTGGGCGGCACATGGGTATTCTCACGAGCGCTATAGTTTCCCGAGGCGATCAAAGGCACTTTTCACGCGCCGGACCGTCTTACCTGCACGACTGTTCCCCTGACATGAGGTGTTATTGATGAAAGCCTGGATATGTGTGCCCTTGATCGCTCTGGCGCTGGCCGGTTGCGCGGGCAAAACGGCGTACCGCGATACCTGCGGTAGTCAGATCGATGCCGCCTGGCATGAGCTGGACCTGGCCAAGGCTGAAGGTTTTGCAGGGACTGTCAGTTACTCCAAAGCCTTGTCGCTGCTGACCGGTGCCAAGACCCAGCAGCAGTTTGAAGCCTATGAAGGCTGCGCCAGCAAAGCCGAGAAGGCTCGTTTCTACATTCGCGAGTCGCGCGCCGGTCGTTGAGGCATGATGTAGGCGTCAGCGTCCATTCGATTTCAAGGAGCTAGCGATGTCCGCGATGGTTGACCGATTGGTTGCACAGGTTCTGGGGCTGGAGGTTCGCTTGCTGGCCTGTCAGGCGCGCTTGAGTGCCCGTACCGACCCCGAAGCATTGCACGACCTGCGCACCACGGTTCGCCGTCTACGCAGCCTGTTGCGGCCGTTGGGCGGTCTTCCTGGCGTCGAGCAGGTGGAAGCGGCAGCGTCCCGCGTGGGCGAGCTGACCACGCCGTTGCGTGATCGCGAAGTGCTGGCGGCGTACCTGCTCCAGCACGATCAACCCGAGGCCGCGCAACGGCGCATGGTGCAGATGGCGGAGGCCTACCCGGCGGTGGCGGGCAGTCCCGAGTTGGCGCATTTGTTGATGATCCTTGACGCGTTTCCGCGTTTTTTGCGGGCTTCACAGCGCCAGGGCTTACTCAAGAGTTTGCGCAAACGCATCGAAAAGCGCCTGGCCAAGCAGTGGAAAAAGCTCGACGTCGCACTGCACGATCCCGCGCACGACCGCCATCGCCTGCGACTTCTGATCAAACGCGTGCGCTATGGCATCGAAGCTTATCCCGAGCTTGATCGCCTGCCGAAGGCGGCGTTGCCGCGTCTGAAGTCGGCGCAGGGGGCATTGGGAGATTGGCATGATTGCTTCCAATGGCTGGCCAGGGCCGAACAGGAAGCCGATTTGCGGCCCTGCGTCGCGGCCTGGAAAACCACCATGACCAACGCCGAAGAGCGTGCCGACCGCGTCCTCGACAAACTCAGCGCTACTTGCTTCAAATCCTGAAACCACCTCATTACCCTGTGGGAGCAAGCAGGCTTGCTCCCACAGGAGGGCACGGCCTATCTGTCAGTCAATTTGGCCAGAACAGGCGCTGTGCCGGTCCCGCTGGGTGGTTAAGATCCCATCTTCTTTTTCCACTCTTTGAGGTCCCCATGCGTTTTTCCGATCTGCTCGACGCTGTCCGCAGTCAGCCGCTGGAACTGTCTATTCCGGCCGAATGGGCGCAGGGCCGTGCCAGTTTCGGAGGCCTTGTAGCCGCGTTGCAATACGAAGCCATGCGCGCAAAGGTCCCGGCGGACCGGCCTGTGCGTTCGCTGGCGATCACCTTTGTCGGCCCGGTCGAACCCGAAGTGCCGGTCAGTTTTGAAGTCGACGTGTTGCGCGAGGGCAAAGCCGTCAGCCAGGTGCTCGGTCGTGCGATGCAAAAGGGCCAGGTGGTGACGTTGATCCAGGGCAGCTTCGGTGCCTCGCGTCCTTCCGAAGTCACGGTCGCGGCTGAGCCTGCGCCTGAAATGAAGCACTGGGACGAGTGTCAGGAGCTGCCGTACATCAAGGGCGTGACCCCGGAATTCATGCGGCATCTGGCGATGCGCTGGGCCGTGGGCGGCATGCCGTTCACCGGCAACAAGTCCCGCGAGATGGGCGGTTGGGTGCGCTTGCGTGGGGACGTGAAGGAAGAGGCGGTCAGCGAGTCGCATATCCTGGCATTGGTAGACGCCTGGCCACCGGCGCTGTTGCCGCACCTGAACAAACCCGCGATGGGCAGCACGCTGACCTGGACCATCGAATTTGTCCAGCCGTTGCTGGCGTTGAGCACGCTGGACTGGTGCAAGTACCAGGTTGAAACCGAGTATGCCATCGACGGCTACGGTCACGCCGCGGCGAAGCTGTGGAGCGCGGACGGTCAGTTGATCGCCATGAGCCGGCAGACGGTAACGATATTCGCCTGATCAGTGGCGACGGTGGCGCTCACGCCAGGCTCGCCACCAGCCACCGCTCAGGAAGAACCGTGGAAAGGTCAGGAACTGCTCGACCAGCAAACGCGATATCGCATCTTTGCGATCACTGAACGGCTCGGAGGCTTGCGCCTCCAGGCTGTGGCCGTGACGTTGCAAACCGAGCGCGGCGAGCAGGCCGATGACGCCAACGGCGATGTTGACGAAGCTCAGACTGAACACGCCGGAAACAATCAGCAGAAAGGCCACGATGAACAGCGGCACGGCAATCAGGTGCAGGACCAGGTTTGTCGGGTGCTGGTGATTGCCGGGGTACGCGCGCCATTGCCAGGCGGGAAGGTTGGGGTGACGTTTGCCCATGATGCTGATCCTCGATCCATGTTGAACACATGATTTAAGAATAGGCGGGGCGGTGGTGCGGGGCGAATCGAGGTTGGCTATCGGTGTGATAGGGGCCATGGTCGAGATTGATGGTGAGTGGACTGACGCCATCGCGGGCAAGCCCGCTCCCACAGAATTAGCGCTATTTATAAATGTGCGCATTACCGGTGGGAGCGGGCTTGCCCGCGATGAGGCCCTTACAGCTTGAGCTGCCCGATGGCCTTGCTCAATTCCCCCGCCAGCGCCGCCAACTCATTGCTGGTAGTCGCCGAATCCACGGTCTGCTGCACCGTGTTTTCGGTCACGTCGCGAATACTCACCACCGCCCGATTCATCTCTTCCGCTACCTGGCTTTGCTGCTCGGCCGCCACGGCAATCTGCGTATTGCTTTCGCGCATCTGCGCCACTGCGCTGGTGATTTGCCCCAACGCTACACCGGCTTCCTGAGCCTGCTGGACGCAATCGTCGGCCTTGAGCGAGCTTTCCTGCATGAAGTCCACAGCGTCCCGCGTCCCGGCTTGCAATGCAGAAACCATCAGCGTGATTTCATCGGTGGAAGTCTGCACACGCTTGGCCAGGTTACGCACTTCATCGGCGACAACGGCAAAGCCACGCCCCATTTCACCGGCCCGGGCGGCCTCAATCGCGGCATTGAGCGCCAGCAGATTGGTCTGCTCGGCAATGCTGTGAATCACGCTGACCACGCCGTTGATTTTCTGGCTGTCCTCGGCGAGTCGCTGGATCATCTCGGCGGTCTGTTGCACCCCGCTGGACAACCCGGCAATCGATTTCTGCACCCGACTGACCACTTCCTGGCCACTACCGGCCAAGGTGTCAGCGCTCTGCGAGAGGTCGCGGGTGGCGCCAGCGTGCTGGGCGATATGATAAACGGTGGCGGTCATTTCATTGATCGCCGTGGCGGCCTGATCGGTTTCGCTTTGCTGGCCGAGCATGCCGTGGCGCACCTCGTTCATGCTCGACGCCAGTCGTGCGGCACCGACATCCAGTTGCCGGGCGGTGCTGGCGACGGTGTTGACCACGCGCTGGTAACCGGCCTGCATCGCGTTGAACGCGTTGGCCATCTGCCCGACTTCATCCTTGCCCGCCAGCGGCACGCGCGCTGACAGGTCGCCGGTTTTCTCGACGTGGAGCATGACGTCTTTCAAGGTATTGAGCTGGCTGAGCAGGAAGCGGATCAACAGCTGCGAAGCGCCAAGCATGGCCAACATCAGGATGAACACCGCTGCCGCGTAGTTGGAAAAGCGCTCGGTAAACACCTGGCTCAGGCTTGGGCCATAGGCGATCACCGCGACGTGCTGGCCATCGTTGCGGGTAAATACCTCGGCACCGCTCAACGGGTTGTCACCGAACAGCGGCATTGAATTGATTTCGACCCAGCCATTGGCATCGGCCAGCTCCGGCAGCGGTTGTCCGTTCAGCAACGGCGCCTGGTTGCGACTGAAGGTCAGCAGATGATCGGCCTTGGGCAGCGGTTGCTCCGCAGGCCAGGCATTGAGCAAGCGCGCCTGAGCCTGGGCCGACGCTTGAGCGGCATGGCTGCGCGCCTGTTGTTCGAGCTGTACGGCGTACAGCACCAGCAGGAGGGTGGTGAAGAAGGCGACCGCATTGACCGCCCAGAATTTGTATTTCAGCGAGATATTGCTAAGCCAGGCACCCATGGAGGTCTTCTCTGATAGCGGAAACAGCATTGGCAAGGTGCCAGCATTGTGCCGCTATGCAGGGATTCAGAACTTGATGTGGATCAAGGGTCACCACCAATCAAAATGTGGGAGCGAGCCTGCTCGCGATAGCGGTGTATCAGTCGATATCAGCATTGACTGTTTCACCGCTATCGCGAGCAGGCTCGCTCCCACAGGGATTTGCGGTTACTGGGGGATTGAGGGCAGGCCGTAGAACGCCCGTGCGCAGGCAGTCGTGTGAGCGGCCAGGTCCTCCTCCGTTTCCCCACGATGCAACGCCACCTCGCGCAGCACTTCGGTCAGGTATGCCGGTTCATTGCGACCGTTCTTTGGCTTGGGGCGCAAGCTGCGCGGCAGCAAATACGGCGCATCGCTCTCGAGCATCAGGCGCCCGCGCTTGATCTCCTTCACCAATGGATGCAGGTGAGTGCCGCGGCGTTCGTCGCAGATCCAGCCAGTGATGCCGATGTGCAAATCCAGGTCCAGGTAACTGAACAGCGCTTTCTTTTCACCGGTGAAGCAATGCACCACCGCTGCCGGCAATTGATCACGGTAATCACGCAGCATTTCCAGCAAGCGCTGACTGGCATCGCGCTCGTGGAGGAACACCGGCAATTGCAAATCGACCGCCATCGCCAGGTGTTCTTCGAGGACCTTTTCCTGCTGCGGGCGTGGTGAGAAATCGCGATTGAAATCCAGCCCGCATTCACCCACGGCGACCATGTTGGCCTCCTTGAGCAAACTGCGCAGACGCTGAGCGCTGTCGGCATTCCAGTCGCTGGCCGAATGGGGGTGAATACCCGCGGTGGCAAACAGCCGTTGCGCGGTTTCATCCAGTTGCCGGCACAGTTCCAGCGCCTGTTCACTGCCCTCGACACTGGTGCCGGTCAGTACCAATTGGCAGACCCCGGCGGCATACGCGCGATCGAGTACGGCCTGGTGCTTGTCGTCGAAACTGGGGTTGGTCAGGTTGACGCCGATATCGATGAGTTGCATGGTGCTACCTCGGACCAAAGGCCGGAAAGCATATCAGAGCTGTAGATTTATAAGAAAAGCCAAGAACTACAACGGGTTAAAGCTGTCTGTTGATGCCGCGAGGCCGTCGTGATGGTCAATATGCCATCACTGTGCCAGTCTTGCGCGTCTTGCCAGCGCTCAAAGCGCTCTGTTTCTGTCGTTCGTTTTCAAGAAATTTCTTGAGATCGGCCCAGTATTCTTTCCGGAGAGTGGATGACACGTCCCTCGATTCTGCTGTTGCTGTGCTGTTCGTTGCTGCTGCCGTTGCCGGCGGTTGCACGCCTGGCTGGGCCGTTGCAAGCCGTGCCGGCGGCCAAGGTTCGCGACCTGGCAGACATCCGCAGCAGCCGGGTATTACGCGTGCTGGTCAACCAGAGCCGCAACAGCTCCGGCGAAGTCCAGGGACAAGCCATCGGCGTCGAATATCACCGCTTGCGTGCGTTCGAGCAATACCTCAATAGTCACGCCCGTGACGGTCAGGAAATCACCCTCAAAATCATCCCCAAGTCCAAGGATCAACTGCTCGGCGCGTTGCAGCGTGGGGAAGGGGATCTGGTCGCGCCGGGAGAGCTGCTCGATTTGCAACCGGGCCATGCTGTCAGCAGCAGCGAGCCGATTGCCAGCAACATCCCGTTGGTACTGGTAGGCATCAAGGGTGAGCGCCGCTACACACGGGTCGAACAACTCTCGGGGAAAACCCTGGCATTGCCCACAGGCAGTGCGGCGGGGGACGTGGTCAGTCAGATCAATTCAAAGCTTGCGCTGCACAAACTGGCACCGGTGAAAGTCGAATGGGTCGATCCCAGTCTTGCCGTCGAGGATGTGCTGGAGATGGTCCAGGGCGGGATCTTTCACCTGACGATCGTCGAGCAACCCATAGCCGAACGCTGGGGCAAGATCCTGCCCAAACTGCGAGTGGACAAACAGGTGTCGATCAGTGCCCCCGGCGAAGAGTTCTGGTTTGTCCGCCGCGACGCCTCGATGCTTCGTGCGAGCATCGACCGATTCCTGACCACCTACAAAAAACCGTCGGACCAGGACGCAGCGTTCCTGCGAATCTATCGACGCCTGTATCAAGTGCACTATCCATTGGCCAAGGCTGATCGACAGCGCCTGGAAAAACTTCGCCCGGTGCTGCAAAAGCACGCAGACGCTCAAGGCATGGACTGGCTGAACCTCGCGGCGCTGGCCTTCAAGGAATCGGCGCTGCAACCCGGCACCCGCAGCGGCGGCGGTCCCACCGGGCTGATGCAGATCACTCCGACCGCGGCCCAGCGCGTGGGTGTCAATAACATTCAGGACCTGGACGCCAATGTGCAGGCGGGGGCCAAATACCTGGCGATGATTCGCCGCAAGTTCTTCGCCAGTCCCAAACTCAATGAGCGCGAGCGCATGGCATTTGTGCTGGCGGCCTACAACATAGGGCCCGAAAGGGTCCAGGGCATGCGCGCCGAGGCCCGGCGCCGCGGTTTGAATCCCAATCAGTGGTTCTTCCAGGTCGAACGAATTGCCATGGAGCAGGTGGGAATGGGTCCCGTCAGCTATGTTAATAGCGTGAACAAGTATTTCCTGGCGTTCGATCGTGAGCGGGAGTCGTTGGAGCCCCAGGGGCAGAAACTTGCCTTACGGAAATGATCGACTAAATTGATTGTTATGTCGCAATTATTGCGCTTTTAACATTACATTTATTGATTAATATAGCGGCCAACCACACACACTCACAATGAATGGATGACACAGCATGAGCTCACTGATCAACAAGGTAATGTTCACCCGCGCCAGCTACGGCCTGACCGTCTTGCGCGTCTTCGTCGGCATTATCTTCGCCGCTCACGGTTCACAAAAACTGTTTGGCATGTTCGGTGGCTACGGCATTGCCGGTACCGCGCAATACATGGAAAGCCTTGGCCTGGCACCGGGTCATCTGATGGCGATTCTGTCGGGTGGCACCGAGTTCTTCGGCGGCCTGGCACTGATCATCGGTCTGCTGGTACGTCCGGCAGCGCTGGGGCTGACCTTCCTCTCGCTGGTCGCCATTTTCACCGTGCACATCAGCCACGGTCTGTTCATGTCCAACAACGGTTATGAGTTCGCCCTGGCGCTGCTCGGCGGCAGCATCGCCGTACTGATCGAAGGCGCCGGCAAGCTGTCGGTGGACCGCGCCATCGCTGGCTGACCGCTCTGCTTCAACGAAAAGGCCCGCATTGCGCGGGCCTTTTTTGTTGCGCGTCATTCTTGACACTGTCCGGTCAGCTTCTCTAGGATGCTGCTCATGCGCCGATTTAAACAGCTACTTGCGGGGCGCCAGGTGACTCATCCAGTTGCCGATAGAAGCCTGGAACAGGCTTCGAAATACCGCTAAAGCGCTGGTTCGGTGTTGCCTCTCACCTGCCATGCAGACTTTTGAGGCAGAGATACGACACGATGAATGCACTAAGCCCCGTTGTACGCCCCGCGCCGATCACGGCACACCTTACCCAGCGCAATCCAAAAATCCTGCTTGGCGGTAATCATCAGCCGACACTGTTGCGTTATCTCGATGGCTGGCCACGTCGCACCGGCGGACCTGCCGCGTTTCTGATCCAGTTTGTCGAGGACGGTGAATCACTGGCTCGTTTCGCCAACGACAGTTTTGATCTGGCGGTGATTCAATCGCCCTGCGCCGAGGATGCCTTTGAGGTGATCCAGCAACTGACACGCGTTGCTCGACAAGGTCTGATTACCCGCCGCTAAGCGTCGGGGCGCAGCGACTCACAGGTACTCGATCGCCACGATATATACGCATTGCTCACCGGTCGGTGTCTGGACCCGAACTTCGGCGTCCAGCGCCTTGCCGATCAAGGCGCGTGCCAGTGGCGAGTCGATGCTGATCAAGCCCAGTTTGAGGTCCAGCTCGTCGGGGCCGACGATGCGGTAGCGCGACTCTTTGCCGTCTTCGTCTTCGATGGTCACCCAGGCGCCGAAGTAGACCTTGTTCGGATCGCTGGGCTTCTCGCTGACCACCTTCAACGCTTCAAGCCGCTTGGTGAGAAAGCGCACGCGACTGTCAATTTCGCGCAGCATTTTTTTGCCATAGGTGTATTCAGCGTTCTCGGAGCGATCGCCTTGTGCAGCAGCCTCGCTGACCGATTGCGTGACCTGAGGCCGCCGTACATGCCAGAGTTCATGAAACTCGGCGCGCATCCGCGCTTCACCTTCGGGGGTGATCAGCGCGGTGCCGGCGGTGCGGGGAGGGCGATAACGGCTCATGGCACATTCTTTTGATTGAGAGTGTTTGAGTCTATCAACCCTCGCGCAAGACTGTCAGGGGGCTGGCATTCAGCGCACGACGTGTGCCGAATACGCCAGCACCGCCGATCAGTACCGCACCGATCAGCGGCAGCACCAATAACCACGGATGTGGGTGCCACGGCAGGTCGAAGGCGTAACGGTAAAGCACCAGGCTCACCAGTTCCGATCCCAAGGCCGCCAGCAAACCGCTGACCGCACCCAACAGGCCGAATTCGATCCGCCGCGCCTTGACCAGTAATTGTCGTTCGGCCCCCAGCGCTCTGAGCAGTGCGCCTTGACGAATGCGCTCATCGAGCGTCGCCTGCAAGCCGGAGAACAGCACCGCCATCCCCGCCGCCAATACAAACAACAGCACATACTCCACCGCCAGGGTGACCTGGGCGAGGATGCTGCGCAGTTGTTCCAGCAGGGCCTCGACTTGCAGGATGGTCACCGCCGGGAAGCTGCGCGACAGGTCGACAATCTGCTGATCGTGACCCGCCGCCAGATAGAAGCTGGTCAGGTAAGTCGCAGGCAAGTCCTTCAAGGTGCCGGGCTGGAAGATCATGAAGAAGTTGGGCTGGAAGTTGTCCCAGTTGATGTCCCGCAGGCTGGTGACCTGCGCTTCGCGATTGACCCCGCCGACACTGAACACCAGGTGATCGCCGAGCTTGAGCTTCAGGCTTTCGGCGACTTTGCCTTCCACCGACACGCCGGGAATCTCATCGGCAGGCTGTTCGCTCCACCAGTTGCCTGCGGTCAGTTTGTTGCCGGCCGGCAGGTCTGCCGCCCAGGTCAGGCTCAGGTCGCGCTGGATCGCCCGGTCTCCGGCTGAATCCTTGCTGACGATTTGCTGCACCGGTTCGCCATTGATGCTGATCAGGCGTCCCGGCACCACCGGGTACATTGGCGCCGATTGGGCTGAAAGCTGGATCAGGCGATCGGTGAAGGCTTGTTTGTCGGCAGGCAGAATATTCAGTGCGAAATAATTCGGCGCGTTTTTCGGCAATTGGTTTTGCCAGGTGTCCAGCAGTTCACCGCGCAACAATGCAATCAATGTCATCGACAACAGGATCAAGCCGAAGGCCAGGGCTTGTCCGGCGGCTGCCAGCGGATGACGCAGCAACTGGCCCAGCCCCAGGCGCCAAGGCAGTGAAGCGCGCGCCAGCATCCGGCGCAGGCTTTGGAGCAGTAGAAGTAGCAGGCCACCGAGCAGCAGCGCGGCAATCACGCCACCTCCGAGCAGGGCGAAAGTCAGCAGCAGATCAAGGCTCAAGCGCCACATGATCAGGCCGAGGGCACCCAGCGCTGCGCCGTAGACCATCCAGGTGCTTGAAGGAATCGGCAGCATGTCTCGACGCAACACGCGCAATGGTGGTACCCGACCAAGCGCCGCCAGCGGTGGCAGGGCGAAACCGGCTAACGCGACCAACCCGGTGCCGATCCCGGCAATGGCCGGAAACAGACCGCCCGGTGGTACGTCGGTCGGCAACAGGTCATGCAGCAACGCAAACAGTCCAAGCTGGGCCAGCCAGCCGAGGAGGGCGCCGCTGACGCTGGCGAGCAGACCGAGTACCGTCAGCTGCAAACTGAACAACACCATGGTGTCCCGTCGCGATAAACCCAGACAACGCAGCAGTGCGCTGGCATCGAATCGGCGTGTGGCAAAGCGCGTCGCCGACAGCGCCACGGCCACACCGGACAGCAGCACCGCGACCAGACTGGCCATGTTCAAGTAACGCTCGGCCTTGCCCAAGGCGCCGCCGATCTGCCGGTTGCCGTCGCGGGCATCCTGAATGCGCTGGTTGGCGGCCAGTCCGGGTTTGATCAGTTGACGATACGTTTCCAGCGCCTCGGGTGTGCCGCGCCAGAGTTCGCGGTAACTGACCCGACTTCCGGGTTGCACCACGCCGGTGGCGGCAAGGTCGCTGAGGTTGATCAGCACTCGAGGTGTGAGGCTGTAGAAATTGCCCGCGCGGTCGGGCTCGTAAGTGAGGACGCGCGTCAGTTTCAGGGTCCGCATGCCGACATCGATGCTGTCACCGATCTTCAAGTTCAGCGCCGTCAGCAGACGCCCTTCGACCCAGGCTTCACCGGGTTTTGGTCCGCCGCCGGATTCTTCCGGGGCAAACGGGGCCGGGGCACTTTTCAGTTCGCCACGCAGCGGATAAATGTCGTCGGCCGCCTTGATGCTGGACAGCTGAATGCCGCTGTCAGTGGCGATGACGCTGGAGAACTCCACCACTTGAGCGTGCTCAAGTCCCAGTTCCATGCCACTTTTGAGCTGTTCGGGGCGAGCGGGAGAACTGCCCTCAAGCAGCAAGTCCGCGCCCAGGAATTCGGTGGCGCGCAACATCATGGCGCCATTCAGGCGGGCGCCAAAGTAACCGATGGCGGTGCTCGCCGCTACGGCGACCACCAAGGCGAAGAACAATACGCGCAACTCCCCGGCGCGGGCGTCGCGCAGGAGTTGGCGGATGGCAAGACTGAACAGGCGCAGTAGCGGCAGGCGTGCCATCAAGGCTCCAGAGGGGCGACCAGCAGGCCGGCTTCAAGGCGAATCATACGTCGGCAGCGATGTGCCAGGCGTTCGTCGTGGGTCACCAGCACCAGGGTCGTGCCGCGTTCCTGGTTGAGTTCGAATAACAAATCGCTGATGCGCTCGCCGGTGTGGCTGTCTAGGTTGCCGGTGGGCTCATCGGCGAACAGCACATCGGGCTCGGCGGCAAACGCACGTGCAATTGCCACGCGTTGCTGTTCACCCCCGGAGAGCTGGCGCGGTGAATGGGTCAGGCGTTGCCCCAGGCCAACTCGTTGCAACAGCTCGGTGGCGCGCTCACGGGCGTCTTTGCGGCCGTCGAGTTCGAGCGGCAGCATGACGTTTTCCAGCGCATTGAGACTGTCCAGCAACTGAAATGACTGGAACACAAAACCAACGTGCTCGGCGCGGATGCGCGCACGCTGGTCTTCATCGAGATTGCTCAGGCCTTGCCCGGCGAGGGTGACTTCGCCGCTGCTCGGCAGGTCGAGACCGGCGAGCAGGCCGAGCAGGGTCGATTTGCCGGAACCGGAGGCGCCGACGATGGCCAGGCTGTCGCCCTTGTTCAGTTCCAGACTGAGTTCGTGCAGGATAGTCAGTTCACCTTCCGCGCTGGGAACCACTTTGCTGAGGTTCTTCGCGGTGAGAATGCTTGCGCCCATGGAGAATCCGATGCGTGTGTGGTTTTTGAGTGCTGGCCTGGCCTTGATGTGCATGGCCCAGAACGCAGCGGCGGGTACTGTCCTGATCGTTGGCGATAGTATCAGCGCCGGTTTCGGACTGGATACCCGCTTGGGGTGGGTCTCGTTGCTCGAGCAACGGCTCAAGCGCGAAGGTTTCGACGACAAAGTGGTCAACGCTTCCATCAGCGGCGACACCAGTGCCGGAGGCCAGGCGCGCCTGCCTGCGCTGCTTGCAGAGCATAAACCGGAGCTGGTAATCCTTGAGTTGGGCGGCAACGACGGGCTGCGCGGAATGCCCCCGGCTAATTTGCAACAAAACCTTGCATCGATGATCGACAGCTCCAAAGCGAGCGGTGCGAAGGTGTTGCTGCTGGGCATGCAGTTGCCACCCAACTATGGCAAGCGCTATACCGACGCGTTTGCCGAGGTCTACGGCAAACTGGCCGAGGAAAAAAAGATCCCGTTGGTGCCCTTTTTTCTCGACGGTGTGGGCGGTCATCCAGACCTGATGCAGGCCGACGGATTGCACCCGGCTGCCGGGGCTCAGGACAAGTTGCTGGAAAATGTCTGGCCTACACTGAAACCGCTGCTTTGACGCTTTTCTAGCGGCGGTGTTTCGGCTAAGGTGGCGCCCCCGATTTGGAGCCCCCGATGCCGCGTCCCGCCTGGTCCCTTTTTGCCTACCAACTGATCGAGCCTGACGAACAGCTGGATCTGTTCGCCTGCCAGGAAGTACGGGTACATCTGGTGACCCGTCAGCTGGAACTGGGCGGCTCGGCTGATCGAACCTTGTGCGGCAGCCTGCTGCCCGCGCAACCGCGCTGGTCGAGTGTTGACCGGCGCGTGTTCCAGGACCAGCGCCTGTGCTCGCTGTGCCGGGCCATCCTGGAGTCGCAAAAACGCGGCACCTCGCCAATCTGGCCTGAGTTGCGGTTCGAGCTGTAAAGCATCAAAGATAGCGTGCTATCGGCCAACTCCCCGAAGTTCCGGATGCCGGTGTACAATCGCGTTTTTATACCCTTGTCGATCATGCGAAGGACTTTCCGGATGTTGCCGCGTTTTCCTGCCGTCACCCGCTGCCTGTCTCTTGCCGCCCTTTGCGTGGCGGGTCCGGTAGCCGCATTGGAGCTGCCCCTGCCACCACCTGGTGAAGACATCATCGGTCAGGTGCAGGTCATCAAGGCCAAGTACGAAGACACCTTCGCCGACCTTGGCACCACCTACGACCTGGGCTATCTGGAAATGGTCGCGGCCAACCCGGGCGTCGATCCGTGGTTGCCGGGCGCTGGCACTGAAGTCATCCTGCCAACGCGCTTCATCCTGCCGCCGGGCCCGCGTGAAGGCATCGTCATCAACCTGGCTGAATACCGCCTCTACTACTACCCAAAAGGCCGGAACGTGGTGTACACCTTCCCGCTGGGTATCGGTCGTGAAGGCTGGGGCTCGCCGATCGCCCACACCAGCATCATCGCCAAAACGCCGAACCCGACCTGGACGCCTCCAGCCTCGATCAAGGCCGAACACGCTGCTGACGGTGATCCGCTGCCAAACGTGGTGCCGGCCGGTCCGGACAACCCGTTGGGGCCGTTCAAGTTCACCCTGGGCACACCGGGCTACCTGATCCACGGCTCGAACAAGAAGTTCGGCATCGGCATGCGCACCAGCCACGGCTGCTTCCGCATGTTCAACAACAACGTGCTGGAGATGGCCGGCATGGTGCCGGTGGGTACGTCGGTCCGTATTCTCAATGATCCGTACAAGTTCGGCGTCAGCGGTGGCAAGGTTTACCTTGAGGCGCACACGCCGCTGGACGACAAGGGCAACCCGTCGGTGGTCGACAAGCACACCGCCGTGATCAACGCGATGCTCAAGCGCGAAGACATCACCAACAACTTGCGCATGAACTGGGACGTGGTGCGTGATGTGGTGGCCGCTGAAGATGGCCTGCCGGTGGAGATCGCCGTGCCGAACACTTCGGCGCCGCTGGTGACGAGCGCGCCGCTCGACCCGCTGCAGTAAGGCTTGCACAGAACCCGCCGATGCAGGCTGCGTCGGCGGGTTTTTTATGGCCGGTGCAAAACCACAGGCAATAAAAAAGCCGACCCAAAAATGGGTCGGCTTGATAACAATCCCGAAGGACTATTACTTGCGGCTAGCTTTGTCCAGCATGCGCAGAGCACGCTCGTTAGCTTCGTCAGCAGTCTGTTGTGCTTTTTGAGCAGCAGCCAGAGCTTCATCAGCTTTACGGTAGGCTTCGTCTGCACGAGCCTGGGAGCGAGCTGCTGCGTCTTCAGTAGCGGTCAGACGTGCTTCGGTTTCTTTCGATACACTGCTGCAACCGGTAGCCAGAACTGCGGCCAGAGCCAGAGCAGAGAATTTCAGAACGTTGTTCATCGTGTTCCCCTTCAAGGACTTTCAATTAAGTAGCTGTCTCCTCAGAGTGAGGAAATGGCCGGCGTACATACTACCCATTACTTCTAGTAAGTAAACTGACGTGTAGCAAGAAGCATAAAAAATTGTAGGCGTTGATTCTTTTTCGAGCAACTTTTAACTGCATTGTTTAAAAAATATGCAGCTGGGAAGCCCGATCCTGAGCGAGCCACCGGGAAAAAGTTTCCGGTACTCGTCGCTGTTTTTCTCATTCTTGGCTAAAGTCTGTCTACATGGATTCGTCCATACTTGTGCGCGGATTTTGTGCAGTGGCTCTCATAATCTTTATCCATCTTGGTGGTGACTTTAAGAGGGCGGGTTCGTCTTAAGTCTCAACATCCGGCAATGTTCAGGCTATCGACCCGGGATACCTTTGGTCGAGCCGCCTCTGCGTCACCCTGAGAGCAGCACCCGTTAACCTGAGCGCGATGACGAGCGTACCTTGAGCATTTCTGCCAATGGTGCCTACTATTTGATACGTGCTCGGTTGCGCGAGATTGGTGCAGCACTTCTCAGTGTCCATTCAGGCACGAGGTGGCGTAGTTGTTCCTTCGCCGGAAAAACATCGGTAAGGTAGGGGTCAGAATTCAAGACCCGCGAGGAGTAGTGATGAGCGAGGCGTTGTCCATCCACCATGACCAGGCTGGTCATCAGTTCGAGACCAATGTGGACGGTCATCGTGCCTACCTGACCTATATGGATCTGGGGAAACAGACCCTGGATATCTATCGTACCTTCGTGCCCAACGCACTGCGGGGCCGTGGCATTGCCGCGGCGTTGACCGAGCAGGCGCTGCAGTACGCTGAGGAAATGGGCTACACCGTCATTCCATCGTGCTCTTACGTCGAGCGCTACATGGAACGTCACCAGCGCCATGCCGCTAAACTGAGTCAGTGATTTTCAGTAAAACGAACGCACACAAAAACGCCGGGGCAAGCCCGGCGTTTTTGTGTGCGGCGAAAGGCGATCAGGTGCGATCGCGTTTGGGCAGCACGTCCTTGAGCTTGGCGTGCATGCTGCGCAAGGTGGTTTCAGTGGCAGACCAATCGATGCAGGCATCGGTGATCGACACGCCGTATTGCAAGTCGGCGAGGTCTTTGGGAATGGCCTGGCAGCCCCAGTTCAGATGACTTTCGACCATCAGGCCGATAATCGACTTGTTGCCTTCGAGGATCTGGTTGGCAACGTTTTCCATCACCAGTGGTTGCAGGGCCGGGTCCTTGTTGGAGTTGGCGTGGCTGCAATCGACCATGATGTTCGGCTTGATCTTCGCCTTGTTCAGCGCTTGCTCGCAGAGCGCGACGCTGACCGAATCGTAATTCGGCTTGCCGTTGCCGCCGCGCAATACAACGTGACCGTAGGCATTGCCTTTGGTGGTGACGATCGATACGCCACCTTCCTGGTTGATGCCCAGGAAACGGTGCGGGCTCGACACTGACTGCAGGGCGTTGATCGCCACGGTCAGGCCGCCATCGGTGCCGTTCTTGAAGCCGACGGCCGAGGACAGGCCGGAAGCCATTTCACGGTGCGTCTGGGATTCGGTGGTGCGAGCGCCGATGGCCGACCAGCTGATCAGGTCCTGCAAGTACTGCGGGGAGATCGGGTCCAGGGCTTCGGTCGCAGTGGGCAGGCCCATCTCGGCCAGGTCCAGAAGCAATTGGCGACCGATGTGCAGACCGTCCTGAATCTTGAACGAGTCGTCCAGGTACGGATCGTTGATCAAGCCTTTCCAGCCGACGGTGGTGCGTGGCTTCTCGAAATACACGCGCATGACCAGATACAACGTATCGGACACTTCGGCGGCAAGCGCCTTCAGGCGCTCGGCGTATTCGTGGGCCGCCTTGATGTCATGGATCGAGCAAGGCCCGATGACAACGAACAGGCGGTGGTCGGTGCCATCAAGAATGTTGCGAATGACTTCGCGACCCTTGGTGACGGTGCGCAGGGCAGCGTCGCTCAGAGGGATATCACGCTTGAGCTGATCGGGAGTGATCAGGGTCTCGTTGGAGGCGACGTTTAGGTCGTTGATCGGTAAATCAGCCATCGTTTACTCGTCAGGTCACGGGTGCCGGCCGCCAGCGAACCCGCGCGGCGGAGCACAGCAAATTAAGCGCGTCGGGGAGCCGAACCTTAGCGCGTTAGGCGCCTGCTCGACAATGGGCAGACACCGGTTTAGGGGGCATTCTCACGAATTGTGAACGCCACCTAATCCAGCACAGCCTGGGCAAAGGCTCTGCGAACCGTGTCGTGAGAGAACTCGTCGGCATGCTGCTGGACCCATTCGAGGGCCAAGGCCTGGGTTTCCTGCAGGTCATTATGCGAGTCATGCTGGCGACAGTAGCGTTCGATCTGGCACACCTGCTCTCCCATCCGGGCGCTGAACATCATCTGCTCGTCAACGAACGCGATGCCCACCAGATAGCCGCGCTTTCGGCGCAAGCACCAGGCCACATAGCCCAGAAAACGCAAATCGGGATTGAGGGTCGGCATGCGAACTTCAAGCGCCGTACCGTGGCGCCACGCGCGGTGGTAATTGCAAGCCATGCCGCCCAGGCTGATAGTGTGCAGCTGTTGCCGAGAAATACACTCAGGTTTGAGTAACGTTAATTCAACAGGCACATCGTCAGGATGAGGAATAAAACGTCCCATGAGCACGGACTCCATGTGTCGGCCATCTGACATTGTTCTCCCCAGTATAGTGGTCGAATGGGATCTGACTGATTTCGATGCCGACCAACGGCTGCTGGCATCAAGCGGTGTTTCGCTGGTGGTTTTCACCAGCGTTGGCTGCGCCTCCTGCCGGTTTGCACGAGAGCAATTGCCAAGACTTGATCTGGCGATCGACCGGCTGTGCTGGATCGATGCCGGGGACAATGGCGGGTTGGTCGAGCGTTATCAGGTTTTTCATTTGCCGGCGCTGTTTGTGGTGCGCGACGGCGAGTTCTTCGGGCCAGTACAGTCGCGCCTGACCGGCATCGGGCTCAATGAGGCCGTAGGGCAGGCGCTCAATCGAATTGCAGAGGAGTTGCCATGATGGGGGCAGTTGCCAAGCCGACAATCGGTATTATCGGAACCGGCGCGATCGGCGGGTTCTACGGGGTGATGTTGGCGCGTGCCGGTTTTGATGTGCACTTCCTGTTGCGCAGTGAATTCGCCGCGGTGGCCGAGCGCGGTTTGCAACTCGACAGTGCCGTGCATGGGGCGCTGACGCTGAATCCGGTTCAGGCCTACTCGTCGGCTGAAGACATGCCCGCCTGCGACTGGTTGCTGGTCGGCGCAAAAACCACCAGCAACGCGGACCTGGCGCCCGCCATCATTCAGGCTGCGGCCCCGAATGCCAAGGTCCTGCTGCTGCAGAATGGCCTGGACGTCGAAGACAGCTTGCGCGAGTTGCTTCCCGATTCGCTGCACTTGCTGGGCGGCCTGTGCCTGATCTGCGTGCATCGCGAAGGCCCGGGCGTGATCACCCATCAGGCGCTCGGTGCGGTCAACATCGGCTATCACAGTGGTCCGGCAATCGACGATCAGGCGCGCATGGTGATTGTAGAGGAGGGCGCGGGGTTGTTTCGTACAGCCGGCATCGACTCCCAGGCCATGCCGAACCTGCACCAGGCACGATGGCAGAAACTGGTCTGGAATATCCCCTACAACGGGCTGTCGGTATTGCTCGGGGCGAGTACCGCACCGTTGATGGCCGACATCGATAGCCGGGAACTGATCAAGGCACTGATGGCCGAAGTGGTGCAGGGCGCAAAGGCCTGCGGGCACGATATGCCGGCCGGTTATGCTGATTACCTGTTCATGATGACTGAAAAAATGCCCGACTATTGGCCGAGCATGCACCACGATTTTCTGCACAAGCGGCCACTGGAACTGCAAGCGATCTATGCGAGGCCGCTGGCGGTCGCTCAAGCGGCGGGGTGCGAGTTGCCACGAATCGAAGCCTTGTATCGCAGTTTGAGTTTTATCGATCGACGCAACAGGTGAGTCGATCAACCTGAGGGGGAAGGGCATGGCAAAGACTATCGACGACAAACTGGTGCTGGCGATTTCTTCACGGGCACTGTTCGACCTGAGCGAAAGCCACAAGGTCTATCTGTCGAGCGGCGTCGAGGCCTACCGGCAATATCAGATTGAACACGAGGACGAGATCCTCGAACCCGGCGATGCTTTTCCGCTGGTGGAAAAACTCCTGAGCCTGAATACCCGCCTCGGCCGCGCCCGGGTCGAGGTGATCCTGGTGTCGCGCAACAGCGCCGACACCGGCCTGCGGGTGTTCAACTCGATCCATCACTATGGCCTGGCGATTTCCCGGGCGGCGTTTGTCGGTGGGCGCAGTCCTTATCCTTACCTCAAGGCATTCGGCTGTGATCTCTTTTTGTCGACCCATGCCGAAGATGTGCGCAGTGCTTTGGACGCCGGCTTCGCCGCCGCGACTATTTTGTCGGGCGGTGCCAGCCGCGCGGCCAGCGATGAACTGCGCATTGCCTTTGACGGTGACGCGGTGCTGTTTTCCGACGAGTCGGAACGGGTCTATCAGTCCGGTGGGCTGGAAGCGTTTCAGGCCAGCGAGCGCGAATCGGCCCGCGAACCGCTACGGGGTGGCCCGTTCAAAGGCTTCCTCGCCGCCCTCAATCTGTTGCAGCGCGAGTTCCCCGATGACGCTTGTCCGATCCGCACCGCCCTGGTGACGGCGCGGTCGGCACCGGCCCACGAACGGGTGATCCGCACCTTGCGTGAGTGGGATATTCGTCTGGACGAGTCGCTGTTTCTTGGCGGCCTGACCAAGTCGGCATTCCTCGAAGCCTTTGCCGCTGACGTGTTTTTCGATGACCAGGCGGGCCATTGCGAACTGGCCCGTGAAGTGGTTGCCACTGGTCACGTGCCCCACGGCATAAGCAATGAACAAAAAGTTTAAGCCCACTGTTCAATGTGTTACGTCAGACGTCGTACTCGCCACGGCGCTGCTAAGCTGAATCAAATCTCCGCCATATTGGCACGAGGAGGTCATATGATTCGTTCGATGCTGTATGCCACTGACCTCGGTCTGTACGCACCGTTGGTGATGCAGCATGCCTTGGCACTGGCGCAAACCTTCAATGCCGACCTGTATGTGGTGCATGCGGTTGAGCCGATGGGGTTGTTTGCCGAATCAGTACTTCAGAGCTACCTCGATGAGCAGGCCTTGAACGAGTTTCACAGCCAGGGACTGAACACGGTGATTGCCAATATCGAGCAGCGGGTGCTCGAAAGCTTTCGCGAAGAGTTGGGGGATGAAGGGGAACTGGACCTGGCGCGGATTCAAGCGGTGCGGGTGCTGCAGGGCGATCCGTCGCAGGTGATTCTCGACCAGGCGCAGAAACTCTCCGTGGATTTGTTGATCGTAGGTAGTCATAGCCATCGTGCTGGCGCGGAAACGCCTCTGGGCAGGACCGCTGCGCGGGTGTTGCAACTGTCTCCGGTGCCGGTGTACCTGGTGCCGCTGGTAGAGCGTCGCCGCAAAGGGGATCGCTAAAGCAAGAATAGTGGCAGTTTGATGAAAAAGTTCTAGATTTATTCTTCAAACCATTAATATAGTTATATACCGTCGCTGATGCCCGTGGCGTCTACCTGCTTTGAGGGATTCATATGAAGCTTCAACAACTGCGCTACATCTGGGAAGTGGCGCACCACGACCTCAACGTTTCCGCTACCGCCCAAAGCCTTTACACCTCGCAACCGGGCATCAGTAAACAGATCCGTCTGCTGGAAGACGAACTCGGCGTTGAAGTATTTGCCCGCAGCGGCAAGCACCTGACCCGCGTCACCCCGGCCGGCGAGCGCATCATCACCACCGCTGGCGAGATCCTGCGCAAGGTTGAAAGCATCAAGCAGATTGCCCAGGAATTCTCCAACGAGAAGAAAGGCACCCTGTCGATCGCCACCACGCACACCCAGGCGCGTTACGCGTTGCCACCGGTGATCAGCAATTTCATCAAGCAATACCCGGACGTTGCCCTGCACATGCACCAGGGTTCACCGATGCAGATCGCTGAAATGGCGGCTGACGGTACGGTGGATTTTGCCATCGCCACCGAAGCGCTGGAGCTGTTCGGTGACCTGGTGATGATGCCGTGCTATCGCTGGAACCGCTGCGTGGTCGTGCCTCAGGGCCACCCGTTGACCAAGTTGTCGAAGCTGACCCTCGAAGCCCTGGCCGAATACCCGATCGTGACCTACGTGTTCGGTTTCACCGGTCGTTCGAAACTCGACGAAGCGTTCAGCCACCGCGGCCTGACGCCGAAAGTGGTGTTCACCGCCGCCGACGCCGACGTCATCAAGACGTACGTGCGCTTGGGTCTGGGCGTGGGCATCGTGGCGAAAATGGCGGTCGATGCCAAACTCGACAGCGACCTGGTGATGCTCGATGCCAGCGATCTGTTCGAGTCCAGCATCACCAAAATCGGTTTCCGTCGCGGCACTTTCCTGCGTGGTTTCATGTGCGACTTCATCGAGAAGTTTGCGCCGCACCTGACTCGCGAAGTCATGGCCAAGGCCATTCAGTGCCACAACAAACAGGAACTGGAAGAGCTGTTCGACGGCGTCGAATTGCCGGTCCATTAATCCTGCTTAAATGACCTCGGTAACAGCAAACTGTTGCCGAGCGCCTGCCACCAGAATCTCCACCTCGTCCCCTTCGAACTTGCCCAGCAGGCTTTTGCCCAGCGGTGAGCGAGGGGTGATGACGGTAATCATCTGCCCCACCAGATCGACCTTCAAACCCGCCGCATCGGGGGCCAGGAACAACCATTGTTCACGACCCTTTTCGTCTTCCAGACCCAGCAGGGCGCCCACTTCGATCCCGCGTTGTTCGTCATAAGGACGCAAGGTCAGGTTCTGGCAAAGCGCGAGTGACTGCCTGATTTCTTCCACGCGTTTAGCCTGTCCAGCCGCCAGATAAGAAGCTTCCAGGCCCAGGGTGTCGTACTTGTTTTCGGCAATGTTTTCTTCGTGGGTCGCGGTTTCGTACGCGGTTTGCGCGGCACGCTCGGCGATGTCGAGATCGACGCGCAGCTTGGCGAGAATCAGTTGGTGGACAGAGTGTTTATTCATGATCAGTCGCAGAATTGCAGGACGTTGGCGCGGCTTTTTTCGCTCGGCGCGGTCTGGTCCTGTTGCAGCCAGAACTGGCATTTCGGATTGGACAGATTGCGGCTGCTGCTGCGGGCCTGATCCATTCGTTGTTGCTGCTCGTTCTTGTGCAGGTTCTCTTCGTATTGTTGAAATATCGGGCTTTGCGGCGGGATGTCCGGCACCTGGCGCGCCGCTTCCGGCGGTTTGGCCAATTGCTCCACCACGGCAGCCACGGGCGCGAGTTGCTCGCTGAACAGCAGGCGCGAGGCGAGCCAGCAGGTCAACGCGATGGCGATGAACCCCAGCCATACGCCGAGGGCAATGCTGCCGCTGAGCTGCAACGCATTAAGCTGGACCGGCAACGGGCGGCGCGGGTTGGGACGGTAGGGCATGGCTGCCTCCTGGCGGGTGTTCGCGGGGGAATGGCGATTGTCGCATGAAGATTAATCGCCGTCGGCTCTTCTGCACGAGGTAATTTATGCGGACAATCGGCGCCTTTGCCAACGGGAGCCTGGAATGCCTGAAATGCCTCAAGTGAACAACCGCTGGCGCTGGGATATTTTTTGCACCGTGGTCGACAACTTTGGCGACATCGGCGTGACCTGGCGCCTGGCCCGACAGCTCGTGACCGAGCATTCGGTCGCGGTACGTTTGTGGGTCGATGATCTGCGTGCCTTCGAACAGATCTGTCCAGAAATCGACAGAGCAGCTTCGCAGCAGTGGCAGCAGGGAGTGGAGGTGCGTCATTGGCCAACCGACTGGCTACCCACCGAAGCGGCGGATGTGGTGATCGCCGCGTTTGCCTGTCAATTGCCAAGCCTCTACATGGACGCGATGGCTGCGCGGGAAAAGCCGCCGCTGTGGATGAACCTCGATTACCTGAGCGCCGAGGACTGGGTGGTCGGCTGCCACGGTTTGCCATCGGTGAAGTACAAGAGCGTGCAGAAATACTTCTTCTTCCCAGGCTTTCAAAAAGGCACCGGGGGGTTGCTGCGTGAAAGCGGTCTGCTTGAACGACGTAGGCAATTTCAGCAAAACCCTGAAGCTCAGCGTGAATTCCTTCACGGCCTGGGGATTGATCGTGCGTCAAACGCTCAACTGATCTCGCTGTTCGCCTACGAGAATGCCGGGCTGGCCAGCTGGCTCGATACGATGGCCGCTGATTCGACGCCCACGCATCTGCTGGTGCCTGAAGGCCGGATCCTGGGGGATGTCGAACGCTGGCTAGGCGTTGATGGGTTAGCGGCCGGCGCGGTGCATGTTCGCCAAGCCTTGACCGTCCAGGTGTTGCCGTTCGTCCGGCAGGATCAATACGACCACCTGCTGTGGTGCTGTGATTTCAACGCCGTGCGCGGCGAAGATTCCTTTGTCCGCGCACAATGGGCCGGTCGGCCGCTGCTCTGGCATATCTATCGCCAGGACGAAGACATTCACTTGGATAAGCTCGATGCCTTCCTCGCGCTGTACGTCAAAGGCCTGTCCGAGCCTGCCCGCGAGGCGATCAGCGGTCTTTGGCGAACGTGGAATGCAGGCCATGATATGTCTGACCACTGGCTAGCGACCCGTAAACACTGGCCCGAGCTGCAAAAACATGCCGAGGCGTGGTGTCTGGAACAGGCCTTGCAGGCTGATCTTGCCGCAGCGCTGGTACAGTTTTATGTAAATTGGATATGATACGCGGCCTAGATTTTTGTAAATCCCATCCAAATTCGGATATTCGCAATGAAAACTGGTAAAGAACTGAAACCCGGTACCGTGATCCGTCTCGAAAACGATCCTTGGCTGGTTCAGAAAGCTGAATTCACCAAATCCGGTCGTAACAGCGCGATCATGAAGACCAAGCTGAAAAACCTGCTGACCGGTTACAAGACCGAAATCGTTTACAGCGCCGACGACAAACTGGACGACGTAATCCTCGACCGCAAAGAAGCGACCCTGTCCTTCATCAGCGGCGACACCTACACGTTCATGGACACCACCGACTACACCATGTACGAGCTGAACGCTGAAGACATCGAAGCCGTTCTGCCTTTCGTTGAAGAAGGCATGACCGATGTTTGCGAAGCGATCTTCTTCGAAGAGCGTCTGGTTTCCGTAGAACTGCCGACCACCATCGTGCGTCAGGTTGACTACACCGAAGGTTCCGCTCGCGGTGACACTTCCGGCAAGGTAATGAAGCCTGCCAAACTGAAGAACGGTACCGAGCTGTCGGTTGCTGACTTCATCGAAATCGGCGACATGATCGAGATCGATACCCGCGAAGGCGGTTCCTACAAAGGCCGTGCTAAATAAGCACCGCTTCAGGAATGAAAAAGCCCGACCATTGAGTCGGGCTTTTTTATGCCTGCCAGAAACACGCAGACCTCAATTCTTCAGGTGTTGCTTGAGCTCTTCGCAGACTTGGCTGAACACGCCAGTGCTTAGACGGTAACGTGCAGGCGTACATCGACGTTGCCGCGAGTGGCGTTCGAGTACGGGCAGACCTGGTGAGCAGCTTCGACCAGGCTTTGCGCGTCGGCTTGTTCAAGACCCGGCAGGCTGATGTGCAAATCGATGTCCAGACCGAAGCCACCAGGGATTTGGCCGATGCCGACATGGGCGGTGATCGAAGCGTCGTTCGGGATGCTGCGCTTGGTCTGGCTGGCGACGAATTTCAGTGCGCCGATGAAGCAGGCGGAGTAGCCGGCTGCGAACAGTTGTTCAGGGTTGGTCGCTGCGCCGCCGGCACCGCCGAGCTCTTTTGGCGTGGCGAGTTTGACGTCGAGGATGTTGTCGCTGGAAACCGCACGACCGTCACGGCCACCGGTGGAAGTTGCGATTGCGGTGTAGAGAGTTTGCATGGTGTGAGCCTCGTTTGGTTTGGGTATTCTGCGCTAAATGTTTGCGCGCTAAGTAAGTGCGAGATGAATGTATCGCGCTAATATTTAGCGCGCAAGATAAATTTTAAAAAAAGTTTTGGCTTTCAGGCGGATCTTGGTTGAGAGTTCTGAGATAGAGCTGTCGCAGCAAGATTTCGGCGAATGGTTTTTTTAAGTGGCGCGGGGGCAGAGAGGGCACCGCAAAACAAATGTGGGAGCGAGCCTGCTCGCGATTAGCGGTTTGTCAGTCAACATCAATGCTGAATGACAGACCGCTAATCGCGAGCAGGCTCGCTCCCACAGGGGAATTATGGTGGTTTTAGAATCAGAGGCTGTCTTGCAGATTGCTGCGCAGGTCTTGAAGCTCCGCTTGCAGCTTCTGCAGATGCTCCAGCGTCTGTCCGCTGGCAGCGAGGATGCATTGGGGAATGCTGCGTGCCTTGTCGCGCAACGCGCGTCCTTGTTCGGTGAGTTCAACAATCACCACCCGTTCGTCTTCGCGGCTGCGGGTGCGGGTCAGCAGGCCTTCGACTTCCAGGCGCTTGAGCAGAGGCGTCAGTGAGCCGGGATCGGTCAGCAGCTGCGAGCTGATTTCACCGACGGTCAATCCGTCTTTCTGCCACAACACCATCATCGCCAGGTATTGCGGATAGGTCAGGCCCAGCGCCTGCAATAGCGGCTTGTAGACCTTGGTCATCAGCAGCGAAGTGGAGTGCAGGGCGAAGCAGATCTGGTTATCCAGCAGCAGCTGTTCGTAGTTGTCAGGGGTGTTTCGCTCGGTGTCCATTTCAAAACCTTGATCAGTGATCGTCATGAATCTAGCGGGCGAATCTTTAATGCGCCAGATAATTCTGGACTAGTGGCGATCCAGATTGTTCTGCAGCGCCAAATCCCATGGCGGGATGGGGCTGAACCGCGTCTTCAGGTATTCCAGCAACAAGCGACTGCGTGAATTGGGTTGTTGCGCCAGGCGCAGGGCATAGATCCCTGTAGTTTCCGGCGGTGGCAGACCGTTCTCGCAGAACAGCGGCAGCAATTCACCGCGTACCAGGTATTCGCTGGCCAGCCAGGTCGGCAAATGCGCGACACCCAACCCGGCCAGCGCACCGCAAACCAGTGCCTCGGCATTGTTTGCGCTCATGCGGATGCGTGCCGGGCGGTGCAAGTGCAGGTGTCCGTCCCGTGCAAAACGCCAGGCGAACGGCGGGGCGAGGCCGTCCCAGTCGAGGCCGTCGTGTTCGCTCAGTTGTGCGGGGTCGATGGGCACTCCACGCCGTTTCAGGTAGTCGGGGCTGGCGCAGGCAACACGCACCATGCTCGCCAGCGGCGTGGCCACCAGTCGGGTGTCGGCCAATTGACCGGCGCGCAGCACCAGATCGACCTTGCCAAGGTTAAGACCCTGCATGTCGACAAAACTGTCGATCAGATGCAGTTGCACGTCGAGTCCGGGGTAAAGCATGAGGAAGTCGGCAATCACCGGCGCCAGATGCCGTCGGCCAAACGCCGCTGGGGCATCTATTCTGATCAAGCCTTCCGGCGCGCTGCTCAATGACACCGCTTCAGCGCGGGCCAGACGCAACTCAGCCACAATCCGCCGCGCCCGATCAGCAAATGCCAGGCCCGCAGGCGTGGCCCGCACCGCGTGAGTGCTGCGAATGAACAGCGCGCTGCCCACGGCGTTTTCCAGACTGTCGATACGTCGCGCCACCGCCGAAGGTGTCAGCGGATGGCGCCGGGATGCGGCGGAAAAGCTGCCGGTTTCCAGCACATCAAGAAACAGGCCAAGCTGTTCGGTCAATAGATTGGGGTTCATCGTCAGTCAGTGCTTATGCGAAGTTGGCACAGCCATTGTGCGTTGCTGTGCGTTTCCCCGCCAGCGTCGACTGCGTAGGATGGGCGGCCTGACAAAAGGAAAATCGCTTGTGATTGAGATCTTCATGTACCTGGCCTTCGGCGCAGCGTTAGGAACCTTGGGCGGCATCTTCGGCATTGGCGGCGGCTTGATCGCGATACCATTGCTGGGTGTGCTGTTCGGTCTGGATCAACAGATCGCCCAAGGCACGGCCCTGGTGATGGTGGTGCCCAATGTGATGCTGGCGCTGTGGCGTTATCACCAGCGCAATCGCATCGAAATGCGTCATGCGCTGCCGTTGGCCGCGATGGGTTTCTGCTTTGCCTGGCTCGGTTCGATCTGGGCCGTGGGGATCGACGCGCAAACCATGCGAATCGGCTTTGTCGCCTTCCTGATCGTCCTGTCGGCTTACAACCTTGTGCGCATGTTTACCGCCAACGCGCCGGCCTCTGCACAGATGCGCTATTCCTGGCCATGGTTGGGAGTCCTGGGTGCGGCATCCGGCACCATGGGCGGATTGTTTGGGGTTGGCGGTGCCGTGGTGGCAACGCCGGTGTTAACCAGTCTGTTCGGCACCACCCAGGTGGTGGCTCAGGGGTTATCGCTGGCATTGGCGCTGCCCAGCACCGGCGTCACGCTGGTGACTTATGCGGTGCACCATCAGGTGGACTGGCTAATCGGCCTGCCCTTGGCGGCCGGTGGCTTGATGAGCATCAGTTGGGGCGTGAGGATTGCCCACGCCATGCCGGAGCGACTGCTGCGCGGGTTGTTCTGCGGGTTCCTGGTGCTGTGCGCGGTCATGCTCGCGTTTAAAGTTTGAAGCCTTCGACGATATGCTCGGCCAGACACTCGGTGATCGGTGACGGGTTGTGCAGGTTGCGCACCAGCATGATGCAGGCTTCCGGCAACAGCGGCAGCTCTTCGGCGGCACCGAGAATGCGCATGTCCGGCGTGATCAGGCTTTCCAGTTGCGCGGTGACGGCCAGACCGGCGCTGACCACGGCCATCAACGCCGACAGACTCGAACTGTTATAGGCGATGCGGTAATCGCGCCCCATCGCGTCCAGCGCATTACACGCCCACAGCCTGCAGAAACAATCACTGTTGAACATCGCCAGCGGCAACGGCGTCTGCTCATGGGCGCTGAAGCATTGGGCTTCGGCCCAGACAAAACGCTCCTTGCGCAACAACTGGCCAATTTCGGTGCCAGGCTCCCGAGTGATGATCGACAGATCGAGGTCCTGACGCTGGAGCAACTGCTTGGTTGATTCGCAGTGAACTTCGATCTGGATCAGCGGATAGATCTTGGCAAAGCGCGACAGAATTCCTGGCAGGAAGCGCATCACATAATCATCCGGCGTACCGATGCGCACCGTGCCGACCATGTGCGGCTCGCGCAGGGTATTGAAGACTTCGCTATGGAGTTTGAGGATGCGTCGCGCATAACCCAGCAGCACCTGGCCTTCCGCCGTCAGCTTGACCTGACGCCCGTCGCGCTCGAACAACTGGCGCTGCAATACGTCCTCTTCCAGGCGCTTCATCTGCATGCTGACCGCGGACTGCGTGCGGTTGACCAGTTCACCGGCACGGGTAAATCCGCCTTGGTCGGCGATGGCGACAAAGGTGCGCAGTACATCGGTATCGATACTGGGGTACGCCGACATCCATCAATCTCCGAGATGGTTACCATCAGAAACATTCGTTGGATTGATCTTAGCGCTCGGGCGAGACTTGAGCCATCCCCAACGGAGGACATCAAGATGAAAGGTCATAACGAACATGTAACGGAAGAAAAACTCTCAATCCACGCGGTATCCGATCTGCTGCACAAGTTTAGTCGCTGGTACGAGCTTCATCGTGAGCGTGAACTGCTGGCGAGCTTGAGCGACGAAGCATTGAAAGACATCGGCGTGAGTCGTGCGGATGTAGAGCATGAATCGGTCAGACCGTTCTGGGACGATCCGATGCATAAATGATGAGCCCATCGCTACTCAAACCCCTTCCCGGTGAGGTAGGTTGCGAGCAGACAAGGAGATGCTCATGCCCGCAACAGTGTCCTTTACCCTCAAACAGGCTCGACGTCTGGCGCTGGCCGCCCAAGGGTTCAACGGGCGGCAACCGCCAGCGGCGATCAAACCGGTTCAGCTCAACCGGCTGATCGAACGACTGGGCATTGTGCAGATCGATTCGGTCAATGCGTTGGTGCGTTCGCACTACCTTCCCCTGTTTTCCCGTCTTGGTAATTACTCACCCGATTTGCTCGACCAGGCTGCCTGGAGTCAGGGCCGGCGACGCACGTTGTTCGAGTATTGGGGCCACGAAGCCTCATTGCTGCCCTTGTCGATGTATCCCCTGATGCGCTGGCGCATGCAGCGTGCTACCCGCGGCGAAGACATCTATCAGCAACTGGCGCGATTCGGGCGTGAGCAGCAAGGCACAATTCGTCGGGTCCTGGCTTCGGTCGAGGAGCTCGGTGCCTTGGGCGCAGGAAGCCTGTCGACCCGTCAAGAGCGGGCAGGGCCGTGGTGGGATTGGAGTGCTGAGAAGCATGCACTGGAATGGTTATTCGCCACCGGTGAAGTCACCGTCGCCGGCAGGCGTGGCTTCGAGCGTCTTTATGACCTGCCGGAGCGGGTGATTCCTTCGGCAATACTGCAACAACCGATGCTCAGTGAGGCCGAGGCCCAGCGCGGGTTGTTGTTGCACGCCGCGACCGCGTTGGGTGTCGGTACCGAAAAGGATCTGCGCGATTATTTTCGTCTGAACCTGGCAGACAGTCGGCCGCGGTTGGCGGAACTGGTGGAAGCGGGTGAGTTGCAGGCCTGTGAGGTGCAGGGCTGGCGCCAACCGGCGTACTGCCTGCCCGAGCCGAAAGTGCCGCGCAAAGTCGAGGCCAGCGCGTTGCTGTCACCCTTTGATTCGCTGATCTGGGAGCGCAGTCGAACCGAGCGCTTGTTCGATTTCCGTTACCGATTGGAGATCTATACGCCTCAGGACAAGCGGGTCTACGGCTATTACGTGTTGCCGTTTTTGCATCATGAACGGATAGCCGCGCGGGTTGACCTGCGCGCCGAGCGAGCGTTGAGCCGATTGGCAGTGCATGCCGTGCATGAGGAAGAACCGGGGCTGGACGAAGCGGGGATGCTGGCGTTGGCGGTCAATCTGCGGCAGATGGCGGATTGGTTGGGGCTGGAGCGGATTCAGTTGAATTGTCAGCGCGAGAGTGCGGCGCGGTTGCGGCTGGCATTGGCTCGGATCGGTGGTGACTGACCTCGTTCCATCGACGGAATGCCGGCATTCCGACGATGGAAGCGATGCGGTTTAGCGTCGAACCTGCTTCAAGGTCTCGGCAATCAGAAACGCCAGTTCCAGCGACTGATCGGCATTCATCCGCGGATCACAATGAGTGTGATACCGGTCCGACAACCCGTCTTCAGTAATCGGCCGCGCGCCGCCAATGCACTCGGTTACGTTCTGCCCGGTCATTTCGATGTGGATACCACCGGCGTAACTGCCTTCCGCTTCGTGAACCTGGAAGAACTGTTTCACCTCGCCGAGGATCTGCGCGAAGTCGCGGGTCTTGTAGCCGCTGCTGGCCTTGATGGTATTGCCGTGCATCGGATCCGAACTCCAGAGCACCTGCTTGCCTTCGCGCTGTACGGCTCGGATCAGTTGCGGCAAATGATCGCCGACCTTGTTCGCACCCATCCGCGCGATCAGGTTCAAGCGACCTGGATCGTTGTCCGGGTTGAGCACATCGATCAGGCGAATCAGGTCATCAGGATTCATGCTCGGGCCGACCTTGACCCCTATCGGGTTGTTCACCCCACGCAGGAATTCGACATGGGCACCGTCAAGCTGGCGGGTGCGGTCGCCGATCCACAGCATGTGCGCCGAGCAATCGTAATAATCGTTGGTCAGGCTGTCGCGGCGCACGAAGGCTTCTTCGTAGTTCAGCAGCAAGGCTTCGTGGGCGGTGAAGAAACTGGTCTCGCGCAATTGTGGCGAGCTGTCCATGCCGCAAGCGCGCATGAAGGCCAGGGTTTCATCGATGCGATCGGCCAGATGGCTGTATTTTTCAGCCAGCGCCGAGTTGGCGATGAAATCCAGGTTCCACTTGTGTACCTGATGCAGATCGGCAAACCCGCCCTGGGCGAAGGCCCGCAGCAGGTTCAGGGTTGCGGTGGACTGGTGATAAGACTGCAGCAAGCGTTCCGGATCCGGTACGCGGCTCTTTTCGTCGAAACCGATGCCGTTGACGATGTCGCCACGGTAGGCGGGCAGGGTGACGCCGTCGATGGTTTCGTCGTTGGACGAACGCGGCTTGGCGAACTGACCGGCCATGCGCCCGACCTTGACCACCGGGCAACCGGCGGCGAAGGTCATGACGATCGCCATTTGCAGCAGCACTTTGAAGGTGTCGCGAATTTTCGCGGCGGAAAACTCGGCGAAGCTCTCTGCGCAGTCGCCACCTTGCAGCAGAAACGCGCGGCCTTGGGTCACTTCGGCAAACTGACGGCGCAACTCCCGAGCCTCACCGGCAAACACCAGCGGCGGGTAACTGGCCAGGGTTTGCTCGACCTGCTGCAAATGCGCGGCGTCAGGATAGTGGGGTTGTTGCTGGATCGGCAGGGCGCGCCAGCTGTCAGGACTCCAGGGTTGGCTCATCATGTTCTCTAGGTTTTTCCGCTCGGACGTCCATGTTATCAGCAAATTAGTGCGTGACCTGTTCCGGTCGCTTCGCGGACAATCGCGCCTTTGCCGCTACATGTTGCGGTTTATCGCGTTGCCGGGCCGGCAACGATCAGGAGACGAAATGACTGAGGAGCGCGTCGAGCATCTGCTCGCCGAGGTACAGGATGAGTTCGGCGTGATTCGCGTGCTGGAAGTGGCCGATTACCGGTTTCTGGAGTTCGGTGATGCCATCGAGCAGAGCTGCGTATTCACCGCCGATCCAAGCTGGCTCGAATACGATTACACGCGGGCAATGCTGATTGGTGCGCTGTGTCACGAACACCCGGAAAGCGCTTTATTTCTGGGCTTGGGAGCTGGAACGCTGACTCAGGCGTGCCTCAAGTTTCTGCCGCTCGAAGACGTCGAAGCCATCGAGCTGCGCCCGGACGTGCCACGCCTGGCCATCGAATACCTTGGCCTGGATGACGATCCGCGTCTTTACATTCGCGTCGGCGATGCGCTGGAGCTGCTGGAGACGGCAGAGCCGGCGGACCTGATTTTTGTCGACCTTTACACCGATGTCGGCCCGGGTGTCGGGCATCTGGCATGGGGTTTTCTGGAAAACTGTCAGAAACGCCTGAATCCGGGTGGCTGGCTGGTGATCAATCAATGGGCCACCGACGACGGCAAACCATTAGGCGCGGCGCTGTTTCGCGGGCTCTATCACCGCCATTACTGGGAGCTGCCGGTGAAGGAGGGCAATGTGATTCTGTTGGTGCCTTCGGAGCTGGACCAGGAGCTGGACATGGACGGGTTGATTGCCCGGGCTGAAGGGTTGGCGCCGCGGTTGGGCTATTCGTTGCAGTCGTTGATCAAGGCGATTCGCCCGGCGACATAAGTCGGTGTCTGTGATGGCCCCATCGTCGGAGCGCCGCCCGGAGCAAGCTCGCTCCCACAGGGGATCTTTTTAATACACAGATATTGTGTTCACTGAAGATCCCTGTGGGAGCGAGCTTGCTCCGGGCGGCGCTCCGACGATGACTTACTTCCGGTCAGCGCATTCCTCAGACTCCTTTGAAGATGCCCGGCCGCTTTTCGATCATCGACCGCACACCTTCCTTGGCATCCTCGCTTGCCAACAGCTTCTTCACCAGCGGCGGTAACGCCTGCGCCGCCACGGTTTCCCCTTCGTAACGAGCCTGGCGCGCAGACATCAACGTCGCCTGAACCCCCAGCGGCGCCTGCCGGGCAATGCGCTCAGCCAATTCAATTGCCCGCGGCAGCAGATCCTCGCTGGCCATGACTTCCTGCACCAACCCCAGGTGCAGTGCATCGTGGGCATCGAACTCATCGCCGGTCAGCAGCCAGCGCATGGCATTGCCCCAGCCGGCGACTTGATGCAAGCGCAAGGTGGCACCGCCGAAGGGAAAGATCCCGCGCTGCACTTCTTTCTGGGCAAAACGGGTGTTGCTGGCGCAGAGATTGATGTCTGCGGCCAGCATCAGCTCGATACCGATAGTCAGGCAGTAGCCTTGGGCGGCGACAATCACTGGTTTGCTGACCCTGGGCCCGGCAAACACGCCCCACGGGTCGCAACCTCCGGGCGGCGCCTGCCAGCCTTCGGCCAGCGCCGCGCTGGCACTGACCAGATCGAGTCCTGCGGTGAAATGCTCGCCATGACCGAACACC
Organism: Pseudomonas sp. fls2-241-R2A-110; assembly: GCF_030209165.1. Classification (NCBI taxonomy): domain Bacteria; kingdom Pseudomonadati; phylum Pseudomonadota; class Gammaproteobacteria; order Pseudomonadales; family Pseudomonadaceae; genus Pseudomonas; species Pseudomonas sp. fls2-241-R2A-110. The sequence goes on from NZ_JARVSN010000006.1 coordinate 196,916, forward strand.
ACGGCCACACGCGCCTCGCTGTCAGCCTCGAACTCACCATAGGCCAGGCTCAGTTCATTAAGCAGGTCGAGATCGAACGCGTTGCGCTTGGCCACCCGATCCAGGCCGATCATCAGGACATGACCGTGTCGCTCGCGGGTTACACGACTGGAGCCGGACTGATTCATGAAGCTTTTCCTCGGGGCGCAAAGGAGAGGTCAGACCGAAGGTCTGCATCGCAAGGGTGAACCGTTTTAGCGTCATCGTCAGCAGGGCCGGGCCTTTGAAAAATAGACCGTTGCACAAATATCCGCAAAGCCTGTGACACAACGGTGAATCCGTCAGTTTTCCGACAAATAATGCTCCCTTTTTGGGCGAATTCCGGTATAGTGCGCGCCGGCCTTTAACCGGGCCGCGTTTAGGTAGCGCAATTCCCCGAAGTCAGCTTCGGCTGCACGTCCGCACAGCGGACTCTCCCTTGACGAATCTTTTTCATTCATTCGTTTTCGCAAATCCCCGCCGACAAAGCAGCCAGGGCGACTCTTGAGTCTTACACGGCATGCGCAGCTTTGGAGCATGGGTCTTTGCGGATGCACTTAGAGGCAGACCCATGACCCAGGAAACCGGCGGCTTCGCCGCTTTTAATCTTAATCCGAATATTCTTGCAGCCGTCATCGCGACTGGCTACGAAGAGCCTTCGGCTATTCAGCAGCAATCGATCCCGATCATCATGGCCGGTCACGACATGATTGGTCAGGCGCAAACCGGTACGGGTAAAACCGCTGCGTTCGCCCTGCCGATCCTGCATCGCATCGATCCTGCAAAGCGCGAGCCGCAAGCCCTGATCCTGGCGCCAACCCGTGAGTTGGCGCTGCAAGTAGCAACCGCTTTCGAAACCTACGCCAAGCAAATGCCGGGCGTTACCGTTGTGGCCGTTTACGGCGGCGCCCCGATGGGCCCACAACTGAAAGCAATCCGTAATGGCGCACAGATTGTTGTCGCTACTCCGGGCCGTCTGTGCGACCACCTGCGTCGCGACGAAAAAGTCCTGTCGACCGTGAACCACCTGGTTCTGGACGAAGCGGACGAAATGCTCAAACTGGGTTTCATGGACGACCTCGAAGTCATCTTCAAGGCTCTGCCTCCAACCCGTCAGACCGTATTGTTCTCGGCCACCTTGCCGCAGTCGATCCGTGCCATTGCCGAACGCCATCTGCGCGATCCGCAACACGTGAAGATCCAGACCAAGACTCAGACCGTTACCGCGATCGAACAGGCTCACCTGTTGGTTCACGCTGACCAGAAGACCTCGGCTGTATTGAGCCTGCTGGAAGTGGAAGACTTCGACGCCCTGATCATGTTCGTGCGCACCAAGCAAGCGACCCTGGACTTGGCCAGTGCCCTGGAAGCCAAAGGCTACAAAGCCGCTGCGCTGAACGGTGACATTGCCCAGAACCAACGTGAGCGCGTGATCGAATCCCTCAAGGATGGCCGTCTGGACATCGTTGTGGCGACCGACGTTGCTGCTCGTGGCCTGGACGTTCCGCGTATCACTCACGTGTTCAACGTGGACATGCCTTACGACCCGGAATCCTACGTCCACCGTATCGGCCGTACTGGCCGTGCCGGTCGCGAAGGTCGTGCGCTGTTGCTGGTGACTCCACGTGAGCGCCGCATGCTGCAAGTGATCGAGCGTGTAACCGGTCAAAAGGTTGCCGAAGTTCGCCTGCCGGACGCCCAAGCTGTTCTCGATGCTCGCATCAAGAAACTGACCAACAGCCTGTCGCCGCTGGTCGCTGATGCCGAATCGACTCACGGTGAGCTGCTGGATCGCTTGACTGCTGACATCGGTTGCACCCCGCGTGCACTGGCTGCTGCTCTGCTGCGCAAGGCAACCAACGCTCAGGCGTTGACCCTGGCTGCAATCGAGAAAGAACGTCCACTGGTGCCGAACAACGCACCGCGTGGCGATCGTCCAGAGCGTACCGGTGATCGTCCGGACCGTGGTGATCGTGAGCGTCGTGCTCCGGTTCCATTGGCCGAAGGTCGTGCCCGTTGCCGTACCGCGCTGGGTGCGCGTGATGGTATCGCCGCCAAGAACCTGCTGGGCGCTATCCTCAATGAGGGTGGCCTGGCACGTGAAGCGATCGGTCGCATCCAGGTGCGTGACAGCTTCAGCCTCGTCGAGCTGCCGGAAGATGGTCTAGAGCGTCTGCTGACCAAGCTGAAGGACACTCGCGTTGCCGGTAAGCAGTTGAAGCTGCGTCGTTATCGCGAAGATTGATCCGCTCTCGGGCTGATTGATCGCACATAAAAAATCCCCGACTGGTTCGGGGATTTTTTTTGCCTGGCTTACCGGTTAGCCAAAGCGGTAAATGTCCATGCCCAGCGCGCCCATCGTGAAGCCTTGATGGGCAATGCTGAACGCTCCTCCGGCACCCCGGGCAAAGTACAACGGCAGTAAATGCTCATCGCTGGGATGATTGCGCACAGCGTTCGGTGCCTGATGACGATAGTCGTGCAGCGCGGCTTCATCGTTGGCCGCGAGTTTTTCAATCATCCAGTCACGAAACGACTTGGCCCATGGCTCCACACTTTCCGGGCCGGCATGCCAGTCCAGTTCGCGCAGGTTGTGGGTGATGCTGCCGGAACCGATCAACAGCACGCCGTGTTCGCGCAGGCTGGCCAACGCATGACCGACACGGGTTTGCAGGGCCGGGCCGCCACGGGTTGGCAGCGACACTTGCACCACCGGAATGTCGGCCTGCGGGTACATCAATGACAGCGGCACCCAGACGCCGTGATCGAACGGCCGCTTGGGGTCAATCCGCGCCGGCAATTCAGCGGCCTTCAATAACTCGACAACCTCTGCCGCCAGTTGCGGATGACCGGGCGCGGGGTATTGCACCTCGAACAAGGCCTTTGGGAAGCCACCGAAGTCATGCCAGGTGTCGGGCTGCGGGTTGCCGCTGACCAGCAGCTCGTTGCTTTCCCAGTGCGCGGATACAATCACGATGGCCCTGGGCTTGGGCATTTGTGCAGCCAGACGCGCAAGAGCCGGACCGCTGGCACCCGGTTCCAGTGCCAACATCGGCGAGCCATGGGATATGTACAGGCTGGGGAACATGAAAGAGCTCCTGAGGGGTAAGATGGCACCATCTTCAGTCAGATCATTGATCTAAATCTAATATAAGTTTTAGAGTCTTTTGATCGAATTTTCGGGATTAATTATGCAGCCGGAGTTTTGGCACAAGCGGTGGACGTCGAATCAGATCGGCTTTCACCTGCCGCAAGTGAATCCATATCTGCAACGGTACTGGCCGCAGTTGGACCTGGAAGAGGGCGCGCGCGTACTGGTGCCTTTGTGTGGCAAAAGCCTGGACCTGCTGTGGCTGGCGAAATGCGGCCACGAGGTGCTGGGGGTCGAGTTGTCGGAAAAAGCCGTGGAAGATTTTTTTCACGAGCATCAGTTTGACCCGGACGTCAGCGACCAAGGCCCTTTCACTGTCTATCGCGCGGGCTCGGTCGAAATCTGGTGCGGTGATTTCTTCGCGTTGACGGCTGGCGATGTTGCCGATTGCAGTGCGTTGTACGACCGCGCTGCGTTGATAGCCTTGCCACCGAAGATGCGTGAGCAATACGCCGAACACCTGAAGCGGATTGTGCCGAAGGATTCGCTGGGTCTGTTGATCACCCTGGATTACGATCAGGCGCAAATGGAAGGGCCGCCATTTGCCGTGCTGGATGACGAAGTGCAGCGGCTATTCGGCTCATCGTGGACGTTGAAGATCCTGGAGGATCAGGACGTGCTGAGTGAGAACGGGAAGTTCATCGAGAATGGCCTCACGCGGCTGGAAGAGCGGGTGTACCGGGTGTCCAGCTAATAGGTTGGCAGCCCTTTCGCGGGCGAGCCCGCTCCCACTTTAGACCGTGTCCGTTTGAACGACTCGGTCAACTGTGGGAGCGGGCTTGCCCGCGAAGGAGCCCTGAAGAGCACCACACCTATCAGCAGACAAAAAAAGGCCCGCATCACTGCGGGCCTTTTCTGTTGGTGCGGAGCCGATCAGCCCCGACGACGCAACGCATCAATACGCTCTTCCAGCGGCGGGTGGCTCATGAACATACGAGCGAACCCTTGTTTGATGCCGCCATTGATGCCAAAGGCGTTCAAGGTGTCCGGCATGTGCACCGGCAGACCCTGTTCCGCCCGCAGGCGTTGCAGCGCACCAATCATTGCACTGGTGCCGGCCAGGCGTGCACCGGCGTCGTCAGCACGGAACTCGCGTTTGCGCGAGAACCACATGACGATGGTACTGGCCAGAATGCCCAGGACCAGTTCGGCAAAGATGGTCGCCACGTAATAAGCGATGCCCTGGCCTTCTTCGTTCTTGAAGATCACCTTGTCGACGAAGTTGCCGATGATCCGGGCGAAGAACATCACGAAGGTGTTCACCACGCCCTGGATCAATGCCAGGGTCACCATGTCGCCATTGGCCACGTGGCCGATTTCGTGGGCCAGAACGGCCTTTACTTCATCCGGCGTGAATCGCTCGAGCAAGCCCTGGCTGACCGCGACCAGTGCGTCGTTCTTGTTCCAGCCCGTGGCGAACGCATTCGCCTCGTACGCCGGGAAAATCCCGACTTCGGGCATCTTGATCCCTGCTTCGCGGGACAGTTGCTCGACGGTCTGCAGCAGCCATTGCTCATGACGGGTGCGTGGCTGGCTGATGATTTGGGTGCTGGTGCTCATCTTCGCCATCCACTTGGAGATGAACAGCGAGAACAACGAGCCTGCGAAACCAAAGACCGCACAGAAAATCAGCAGCTGATTGAGGTTGAGATCAACCCCGTTGGCCGCCATGAACCCGTTGAAGCCGAAAAGGCTCAGGGTGATGCTGGCAATCAGCACGACCGCCAGGTTAGTGGCCAAAAACAGCAGGATGCGCATCATGGTTGTAGAAATCTCCTCATGCTAAAGATGTAGCGTACTGCGGGGTATATAAGGTGCTGCACCGGGCTATTCAACCGGGTGACTATTTCAAACTGTGTCCTACGGCAACAGTCTAGCTGCATGCAGGGCATTTCCGAGGTTGATGCGCGATGCGTTTGTCAGCCGATTCGCTTCCCGGCCCCCGTCGTTATTAGGCGCGGCCACGCAACGTGGCAAGAGCCATCGTTGGCAGCGATGATGTCAGGCGGGGCGAAGAGATATGTTGCTGAATCAATCACCGTGCGACATTCGTAGGCGTCGCACGGTAACAGGCAGTTTATTGGCGATAGGATTTGAGGAAGTTGCCGATCCGGCCGATGGCCATGTCCAGATCATCGACCCGTGGCAGGGTCACGACGCGGAAGTGGTCCGGCCAAGGCCAATTGAACGCCGTGCCTTGTACCACCAGCAGCTTCTCGGAAAGCAGCAGGTCGAGCACGAACTTTTCATCGTTGTGAATCGGGCAGACTTTCGGGTCGATCCGCGGAAACGCATACAGCGCACCCATCGGCTTGACGCAGCTCACGCCCGGAATGTCGTTGAGCAGTTCCCAGGTACGATTGCGTTGTTCCAGCAGGCGACCTTGTGGCAGCACCAGGTCGTTGATGCTTTGATAACCACCCAGGGCGGTCTGGATCGCGTGTTGGCTCGGCACGTTTGCACACAGGCGCATGTTGGCCAGCATGTCGATGCCTTCAATGTAGCTCTGTGCGTGGTGTTTCGGACCGGAAATGGCGATCCAGCCGGAGCGGAATCCGGCCACGCGATAGGACTTGGACAGGCCGTTGAAGGTCAGGCACAACAGGTCTGGCGCCAGGGAAGCGGTGCAGATGTGCACGGCATCGTCGTACAGGATCTTGTCGTAGATTTCGTCGGAAAAAACCACCAGGTTGTGCTGGCGCGCCAGTTCGAGCATGCCCAGCAACACTTCCCTGGAGTACACCGCGCCCGTCGGGTTGTTCGGGTTGATGATCACCAGCGCCTTGGTGTTCGGGGTGATTTTGGCCTTGATGTCAGCCAGGTCCGGCCACCAGTTGGCCTGCTCGTCGCACAGGTAGTGCACCGGGTTGCCGCCAGACAGGCTGACAGCGGCGGTCCACAGCGGGTAGTCCGGGGCCGGCACGAGTACTTCGTCGCCATTGTTCAGCAATGCCTGCATCGACATCACGATCAGCTCGGAAACGCCGTTGCCCAGGTAGATGTCTTCAATGCCGACGCCTTCGACCTGCTTTTGCTGGTAATACTGCATGACGGCTTTGCGCGCGCTAAACAGACCCTTGGAATCGCTGTAGCCCTGGGCCGTCGGCAGATTGCGGATCACGTCCTGAAGGATTTCATCCGGCGCTTCGAAACCAAAAGGCGCAGGGTTGCCGATGTTCAGCTTGAGGATGCGATGGCCTTCCTCTTCCAGGCGTTTGGCGTGCTTGAGCACTGGGCCGCGAATGTCATAGCAGACGTTGGCGAGCTTGTTCGATTTGCTGACCTGCATGGCGATGTGTTCCCGAAAATGAACGATCCAGGCGTCGTATGAACGACCGTACTGGGAATCCTGCGTCTTCACACAGGTCTGACGCCTTGAGTCGCGGCACTCATAATCCGTTTGAATGCGCGTGGCGTGGCTGCCAGACTGGCGTTTGACGAGGCGCAATCATACGTGCCGCCTGATCCGTGGAAAAGGTACAGATCGGGCTTTTTCAGCTGCTGAGGTGTGACGATGGAAAAGTTGGAAAAAACCCTGGAAGAATGGAAGGCAATGCTCGACCCGGAGCAATACAACGTTTGCCGCCTCAAGGGCACCGAACGTCCGTTCTCCGGTAAATACAACGGCACCAAGACCGACGGTGTGTACCACTGCATCTGCTGCAACGAGCCGTTGTTCGACTCCAAGACCAAGTTTGACTCCGGCTGCGGCTGGCCGAGCTTTTACGCTCCGATCGGTGACAGTGCGATGGTCGAGATCCGTGACGTCAGCCACGGCATGATCCGCACCGAAGTGGTCTGCGCCAAATGTGATGCGCACCTGGGCCACGTGTTTCCGGACGGCCCGCCGCCGACCGGCCTGCGTTATTGCATCAACTCGGTGTGCCTGGACCTGGTGCCGCGCGAGTAAGAACCCGGGAGCGATCCATTGATCGCTCATCGGATTATTAAATTGCACACAATTCAATTGCTCGCTATGTTTAGCCCATCTTCCCTCATTCAGAGTCCGGACCATGAGCGACAACCTGCTGAGCATCCCTTGCACCACCATCACGGGTGAGCAAAAGACCCTGGCCGATTACGCCGGCAAAGCCGTGCTGGTGGTCAACACCGCCAGCAAATGCGGATTCACCCCTCAGTACAAAGGCCTCGAAGAGCTGTGGCAGACCTATAAGGATCAAGGCCTGGTGGTCCTCGGCTTTCCGTGCAATCAGTTCGGCAAGCAAGAGCCTGGCAATGAAGGGGCGATCTCCGAGTTTTGCGAGCTGAATTTCGGTGTCAGTTTCCCGCTGTTCAAAAAGATCGAAGTCAACGGCGCCGGGGCTCACCCGCTGTTTGTGCAGTTGAAAAAGCGCGCACCGGGCGTACTCGGTTCCCAAGGCATCAAGTGGAACTTCACCAAGTTCCTGATCGGCAAGGACGGTCAGTTGGTCAAGCGCTTCGCCCCCGCGACCAAGCCGCAGGACCTTAGCCGCGAGATCGAAGCCCTGCTCAAATGAACACGTTGTCAGTCGATTCGCTCAAGCTCGACAGCCAGCTGTGTTTCAAGCTGTACGCTGCGTCGCGGGCGGTGATCCGTGCCTACAAGCCCATGCTCGATCAACTCGGCCTGACCTATCCGCAGTACCTGGCGATGCTGGTGTTGTGGGAATGGCAGGAAGCGGCTCCAGAACAGCCGACGGTCAAGGCGCTGGGTGAGCGTCTGGCGCTGGACTCCGGCACCCTGACGCCGCTGCTCAAGCGTCTTGAGCAGCTGCAACTGGTGCAACGCCAGCGTTCGGCGCGCGATGAGCGCGAAGTGCACTTGAGCCTGTCGCCAGCTGGCAAGGCATTGCGCGATCAGGTCGGGCCGCTCAAGGCTCGCCTGTTGTGTGACAGCGGCGTGGATCTGGATCGCCTGAACGATCTGCGCGACGGCCTCGATCACTTGTTGGGGCAAATCAAAGCACTGTCGTAGTCGGTATCCACAAGTCGAGCAGGGTGGCCAGTTCTTCCCGGCGGAAGGGCTTGGCCAGGTAGTCGCTCATGCCCGCCGCGCGGCAGCGTTCGCGTTCCTCCGACATGGCGTTGGCGGTCAGGGCGACGATGGGCAATTGTGGCCAGCGCCCACTGCGACGGATTTGCCGACTGGCTTCATAGCCGTCCATCACCGGCATGTTGCAGTCCATCAACACCAGGTCAAATTCACTTTGCTCGAGCTGATCCAGCGCTTCGGCGCCATGAGCGGCAACGATCACCTCGCAACCGAGCTTTCCAAGCATGCCCTTCGCCACCAGTTGATTGACCGGGTTGTCTTCCACCAACAGGACGCGCCCGCGTTTCAGGGCGGTGAGTGCTTCGACCCGGGCGCCGTTGATCAGGTTGGTTTCAGGCTGCAAAATCCGCCGCAATGTCTGGTAAAGCGCATTGCGCGCCAGAGGACGCGCCTGCTGTTGCAAGGGCGCCAGGGCGCTCGCTTGTTCGCTGGGCATGAAGTTGCCGTAGGCGGTCACCAGCAGAATCGGGGCGTCCAGAGTAGGACGCAGGCGGAACAGGCATTCGGGGCAGTCGGTAATCAGCACGTCGCAGTTCAGGCCGATCAACGAGTCATCAATGGAGCGCTGTTGATAGTCGAGTCCCCAGCCGGGCAACAGTTTTTTCAACAGTTCGGCCAAGCCGCTGCTGGCGGCCGTGATCGCGATGACCTTGCCGGGCAAAGGTATCGGCGGCATGGCCCGGGTGTGTGAGGGCAACGGCAGGTCAGCGCAGAACTGGCTGCCAAAGCCTGCTTCAGAGCTGATGGTCAGACGCCCCTGCATGGCTTCGCAGAGGTTGTAGGTCAGCGCCAGACCCAGCCCGGTGCCGCCGAACTGGCGGGTGATGCCAGCACCGGCCTGAGTGAAGGGCTGGAAAATCTTGACCTGGGCATCCTGGGCAATCCCGATCCCGGTGTCGCAGACTTCAATGCGTACGCCGTCCTCGAACGTGGAAAGACGCACATCGACGCGACCGAAGCGGGTGAACTTGAGGGCGTTGGACAACAGGTTGCTGACGATCTGCCGGACCCGGGTCGGATCCCCTAGAACCAGCGCCGGAAAGTGCGGATCGATCAGGCAGGTCAGCTCGACGCTCGGCGCGGCGTTCTGCGACAGCAGGTTGGCGGTGTCTTCGATCAGCGAGCCGAGGTCGAAGGGGATGTGTTCGAGTTCGAGTTGACCGGCATCGAACTTCGACAGGTCGAGGATATCGTTGAGCAGTTCCACCAGCACTTTGCCCGAGTCATGGGCAATGGACAGTTGTTGCTGTTGCTCGGCATTGAGCGGGCCGTCGAGCGATAGCGCGATCATGCCCAGCAGGCCGTTGAGCGGCGTGCGAATTTCATGGCTCATGTTCGCCAGGAACGCCGCACGCGCTTCGGCCATGTCCAGCGCGGTGCTGCGGGCGACTTCCAGCTCCTGATTGGATTGACTGAGCCTGGCGTTGATCGCCTTGAGCTCGGCGGTGCGTGCCGAGACGATGTTTTCCAGTTGCCCTAAATAGTCGGTGAGGCGATTTTCGGCGTTGCGTCGTTGCTGAATCTCGGTGGCAATGTTTTCGAACTGTTGATTGGCCACTTTGACCAGAACGCCGATTTCATCGTTGGCGTGTCCGGCCGGGCATTCCAGTGAAGTAGGCTCTGCGCTACGCGGATCGCGACCACTGAGTTCACGGATGACCCGCACCAGTGGCTTGGTCAGCATGACGTAGAACAATGCGAGCAAAATGCCGGTCAGGATCAGGCTGCGGGCGAAGCCGTTGAGCAATGTCACCTCGGCGCGGCGCAGGAAGCGGCTGCCAAAGGCGTACGTATCGACTTGCAGCTGCAAGGTGCCCAATGATTCGTTCGGCAAGTGGTCGAGGTAGAGGCGGTCTTCAAATTGGCGGTTGGCGCCGAACAGGAAGTCGCTGATCATCCGGTAATTGTTTTGCATGGCCGGTCGTTTGACGCTGGCAAGCACGGTACTGTTGTTGTCGGTCAGTTTCGCGTTGATGATCGCCGGCGAGCGCAGCAGGCCCATGGTCAGTTCCTGGGCGAGTTCAGCGTCGATGTTGTAAGCGATACGCGAGGCCGGGTTATGGCTGATTTCCAGCAAAGACAGTATTTCGCGGTTGATGGAAGCGTCTTCGCTGGCATAATCGATGCCAATTTGCAGCAGGCTGAGCAGCGTGCCCAGAATGAATCCGACAAGCACAGTAAGCCTGGCTTGCTTGTATGACAGCCGCTGGGTGAACTTGATATCCATGGGGTGTTGAACCACTTCCGTTTCCCTTCGCTGCTCAAGCATAGTCGATCATGCATCGATACCGATGTTCTCGCGAGCCCTTGCACAACAAGGGAAGCGCCGGACACCGAACGCTGTGTTTCTTCGCTGTAATGCCATCATCACTGTGAACGTGCCCGAGGAGAAGACGTGGATTCCCGATTGAATGCTTTTCTTGAACGCGCCGATGCCGTTCTGGCCCGTATCGAGCCACTGTTGCCCGCGCCTCGGCAAACCATCGACTGGACGCATTGCCTGGCCGCACGCTGGCAGCGCGAAGGTCGCAGCGGTTTTCTGTTGCCACTGCAAGTGAGCCTCGACACGCGCTTGTCCGACCTGATCGGTGTCGACCGCCAAGTGGAACAACTGGGGCGCAATACCCAACAGTTCCTCGACGGCATGCCCGCCAACCACGCGTTGCTGTGGGGCTCGCGCGGCACCGGTAAATCGTCGCTGGTGCGCGCCTTGCTGGCCGAGCACGCCCACGCCGGCTTGCGTTTGATCGAGATCGAGCGCGATCACCTGGCGGATCTGCCGCGAGTGGTCGAGCAGATTGCCAGGTTGCCCCAGCGGTTTGTGCTGTTTTGCGACGACCTGTCGTTCGAGTCGGGCGAGGGCGACTATCGCGTGCTCAAGAGCGTGCTCGACGGCTCGCTTGAACAGGCGCCGGATAACGTTTTGCTGTACGCCACCTCCAACCGTCGCCACCTGGTGCCGGAAAAGGAAAGCGATAACGAAAACTGGAAAAGGGTCGACGGCGAACTGCATCCCAGCGAGGCGGTGGAAGACAAGATCGCGCTGTCGGACCGTTTTGGATTGTGGCTGTCGTTCTATCCATTTACTCAAGAGCATTTCCTCAACGTCGTCGAACACTGGATCGGGCAGTTGGCCGATAAAGCGGGCCTGGCGTGGCAGCGTGACGAACAACTGGACATCCTCGCGGTGCGCTGGGCCACCGGCCGAGGCAATCGCAACGGACGTTGCGCGTATCAATTTGCCCGTTATTGGGTCGGGCTGAAGTTGTTGGAGCAAAAAGCATGATCGATTTACAGAAGAGCGGCCAAGGCCTGGATGGTTACGGCATGTTGTGGGCGCAGTTGGAGTCGTTGCTGGCCGACGAGCGTGATTTTATCGCCAACGCGGCGCAGTTCTCGGCGTTTCTGTTCAACCAGCTCGATGACCTGAACTGGGCCGGTTTCTACCTCAATCGCAACGATGAGCTGGTGCTGGGGCCGTTTCAGGGACAGATCGCCTGTGTACGGATTCCGTTCGGTCGTGGCGTGTGCGGAACCGCAGCGTCCACGTTGCAGACCCAGCGTGTTGAAGACGTGCACGCATTTGCCGGGCACATCGCTTGCGACAGCGCCTCCAATAGCGAACTCGTCGTGCCGCTGGTCAAGGACGGTCGCTTGATCGGCGTGCTGGACCTGGACAGCCCGAAGCTGGCGCGTTTTACCGTTGAAGATCAGGCCGGTATCGAGCAACTGGCGGCGATTTTTCTGCGTCTGACCGAGTGTTGATCATCCCTTCAAGCCTGCCTTGAGCAGCAGGCTTGAAGGGTCGACCGTATCGATTTGTTGCGGGTCTAGAAAGCGCTCGGCGTACTGCTTATAGATGCCGGCGTTGACGAACAATCCAAACAACTCCGGATCGATATGGGCGTCTCGGCACATGGTGGCCATGATGCCCAGCGCTTCGCTCAGGGTCTTGGCCTTCTTGTAGGGCCGATCGGCTGCGGTCAGCGCCTCGAAAATATCGGCAATCGCCATCATCCGCGCCGGCAGGCTCATTTCTTCACGCTTCAACTGTTTGGGATAACCGGTGCCGTCCATTTTCTCGTGGTGGCCGCCGGCTATTTCCGCGACATTCTGGAGGTGGCCAGGGAAGGGCAGGTGGCTGAGCATCAGGATCGTCTGCACCATGTGGTGGTTGATGATATAGCGCTCCTCGCGGGTCAGCGTGCCTCGGGTGATGCTCAGGTTATAGAGCTCGCCCCGGTTGTATTTGTAACGCGGTACATCCAGTTTGAAACCCCATGGGTTGTCCGGCGGAATCAGTTCGCTTTCGGCGCGTTCGAACAGGTGCTCGGGTTTGTCCGCCAACAGGGGCTCACTGACAGGCAAGGTCGGCGCCGGGGTTCGTGCCTGGCGACGATTTTCTTCCCAGGACACGCCCAGGCGGTCATCCAGGGTTCGGGTCCAGGTCCGTTGGGCAATGCTGCGCAGGCGTTGCAGATCTGCTTCGGCCATGGCCTCGCCGCCCAGATTGCAGCGGGCGACAAAGGCGAAATCATCATCGAGCCCCGCCAGGGTGGTATTGCGCAGTTCAGCCAGAGGCTGCTCGTCACCGCCTAAGGCGACGGCCTGCCAATAGGCGATCCAGGCATCGCGCTTGAGGACTTCGAAGCGGGTACGAACTTCGTGAATGCGGTCGTTCAGGGTTTCCAGTTTGGTGGCCTTGTCGACCACGTACTCTGGCGTGGTGACCTTGCCGCAGTCGTGTAGCCAGGCTGCAATGTGCAGCGCTTCCCATTCATCTTCAGTGGGTTGATAGCCGCTGAAAGCCGGCTCCTGACTGGCAGCGGCAGCTTGGGCAAGCATCAGCGTCAGTGCCGGCACTCGTTGGCAATGACCGCCGGTGTAGGGGCTCTTGGCATCGATCGCGCCCGCCAGCAACTGAATGAACGAATCCAGCAGCTGTTTCTGTTTGGCTTGCAGACGCTGACTCTCAATGCTCACGGCCGCTGCGCCGGAAACAGCCTGGAGAAACGCAATCCGATCCGGTTGTAGCTTGTCCAGGTCACGTTGCGTGCCGCTGTCGGCCAACAGCAGGATCAGCAAGCCAACGGTTTCGTTATGTCGATTGTGCAAACGGATGCCGATCAGGTGAACCCGGGGGCACTCCAGCGCGAGCAAGACTTTTTGCAGATCCCCCGCCTGTTCGAAACCCAGGCTGGTCACGACATTGTCGGCACTCGACAGTGACTGCATCCACTGAGGGCTCAGCGGGTCGTGAAGGTCGTGACCTTGAACAGCGAACGATGGCAATGCCTGTGACGTGTCGTTGATGACCAGGCCAAGGGGCTCCATGCGATCGCTATCACGCTCGCGCAGGTAAATGAGACCCGCCTGGGCTTGCCCGATCTTCACCGTTTCAAATAGCACCCGTTGCAGCAAGGGCTCGAAACGGGTCTCGGCGCTGAGGCTGTCGGTTATCTGGAAAAAACTCCCCAGGGTGTCCTTCATCCGCGCCATCGACACGCTCAGTTGGTCGACCTCAAGCACCGGCGAACGACGGCCGACCGGAAAATTGAAATTGAAACTGCGAACCGCGTCGGCTTCCTGCACCAGCGCATGCAGAGGCTTGACCAGGATTCTTGAAGTCAGCCATCCCACTGGAAGGCACAACAGCAATGTCGTCAGGGTAATCAGCGCACCTTGCCAGCGCATGCGGTAGGCATCGGCGAGCAGTTCGTCCTCTGGCACCAGCAGCGCCAATTGCAGTCCCTGTGGCCCGCCTTCCTGCATGCTGCTACGCGCCACGATCCATTGACGTCCAGCGGCATTCAGGCGATTGCCGGCCGGTGGACGGGCGAGCAGGGCACTGAGAGCAGGGCTCAGGTCGGCTGCCTTGTTCAGGCGGGCCGTCTGGTCGTCGATGATCAGTTTGCTGCTGTCGGGGTAGGCAATCGCATTGCCCTGGGCATCGAACAGTACGATTTCGGTATGGGGGGTGACCACGTGCTTGGCCAGGGTTGCCGATAATTCGGCCAGTGTCAGGTCGGCACCGATCACGGCGTCTTCGCCACTGCGCCGGGCCAGGGTGGTGCCGATGTTGTGGGTGGAGAAAAAAATGTAGGGTTCGGTGGTGATCTGGCCCTCGTCGCCGCGCGCGCTGGAAAACCAGGCCCGAGTGCGCGGATCGAAAGTTTCGTCGGGATTGTCCTGACGGCTGAGCAAGTTCAGGGATTGATCAAAAAACAACGATTGCGAATGGGGCTGACCACTGCTGGCATCGTGATCGATGCTCCAGACTTGATACGCCGCGGTATCCGGCGCATTCAAGGCAGTTTTGAGGGCCGTGGTTCGCAGGGGACGAACCATGAAAAAGTCGCCGTCGCTGTAGCCCAGATACAACGATGCCAGATTGGGATTGTCATTGAGCGATTGGCTGAACGGCTTGAGTAAAGCCAGGCGCTGTTCCAGAGCCGGTGCCTGAGTCGCCGGGTAGTCCACCAGCAGGCTTAGCAGATGGCGAATGGGTTCATAGGTGCCTTGCAGGTCCAGGCGGACATCCTGCTCGATGCGGTCAAAGAGCTTTTCGCTGCTGGAAAGAATGATCTGAGTGGTTTGCCCGTAGTTGAAAATGCCCAGCACCACACCGGTCAGCAACAGCAGGAAGGTGAACATCACACTGATGTGAACGTGCAGGGGAAACCGACGTTCGGGGCGCAGTGGGCTGGGCATTGCGGTCTCTCCATGATGTTTAACACTCTGCTCAGCGTCCAAGCATAGTTAAGGCTCCACCATTCTGCCTTTGCCGTTTTGCGCTATTTGTTGCCGCAACGCATGCTCCAGTTCGTGCATGGCACGCTCCATGGCTTTGACGCAGTGCGCCACTTCCTCGGGGTGGAACGCAGTGTGGCAGGCGGTTTCGAGCGCCTCGCAGCTGTCGATCAATCGGCAGGCCTGGACGATGCGCGCGGCACCCTTGATTTTATGGGCAACGTCGATGAATGACTGTCGGCCTTGTGAAGGGGCCAAGGCTTGCAATTCTTGCCGGTCCAGGCGGTTGCTGTTCAGTAGCTCGGACAACAATCGCTGGTCCAGGATCGGATTGCCCCCCGTCAACAGGTGCAGACCTTCCAGGCTGAAGGCCGGATCGCGGACCGTCGGTGCCCGACCTTCGACCCATTGACTCAAGGCGGTCAGGCTGAGGGGTTTGAACAGGCAGTCGTCCATCCCGGCGTGTTTGCAGCGTTGAATTTCCTCCAGTTGTGCGTTGGCGGTGAATCCCAACACGGTGCATGGCCTGGCCTGGGTTTGTTGTTCGTGTTGGCGAATGGCGCGAGCCAGTTCGTATCCATTCATAAGGGGCATGTTGCAGTCGGCGATCACCAGGTCAAAAGCTCCATCCTTCCACGCTTGCAGCCCCGCCTCGCCATCCGGTGCGGCGCTGAAGCGATGCCCCAGGAACTCCAATTGCTGGCACATGAGCAAGCGGTTGGCGGGGTGATCGTCGACCACCAGGACGTTCAAAGCAGCTTGGGTGGTGTGGATCTGTGGGTCAGCGGTTTCGGGCGTCTCAATGGTCGGCAACGTTGCAAGGTGCAACGAGACCTGGACCTGCGTCCCGACACCGCTCTGGCTGCTCAACTGCAGGCTGCCGCCCATCATCTCGCACAGATTGCGACTGATCACCAGACCCAGTCCCGCACCGCCCCTGGCCGATTGCCCCGAGTCATTGGCTTGGGCGAAAGGCTCGAACAGACGCTGTTGATCCTGTTCGCTGATCCCGACCCCGCTGTCTTGAACCTGCAACTGCAGCAGAACCCTGTCGTCATCGGTGGGATGCAACTCGACCACAATCCTGACCTGACCCTGCTCGGTAAACTTGATGGCGTTGCTCACCAGGTTGGACAGCACCTGCTTGAAGCGCATCGGGTCCAGCAGGACGTCGCTTGGCGGGTTCACAGGATCGAAGTCCAGCAGCAGGACCAGATTTTTCTGGCGCGCCAGGCCGTCGAAGATCCGCACCACCGATATCACCGTTTCACTGAGGTTGACGCGTTCCGGGCTCAGGCTCAAACGCCCGGATTCGATCCGCGCAATATCAAGAATGTCCCCGATCAGCTCCAGCAATTCTTTGGCCGAGTGATAGGCGACCTCGATGGCCGGACGATCGCAGTGGTTGTGATCGATGCGCTTGAGGGTGAGCTCAAGCATGCCGATAATCGCGTTCATCGGTGTGCGGATCTCATGACTCATGGTGGCCAGAAAGGTACTTTTGGCGCGGCTGGCCTCATCTGCACGCTCTTTTGCAGCGCGCAGATCATCGAACAGTTGGCGTCGGTCGCTGATATCGATCCAGCCGCCGATAACGCCTTGAACCTCGCCGGTAGAGTCTCGGTAGGGAAGAATCCAATGATAAATCGTCAGCATGCGGTCACCGATGTGCAGTGGCCGGTCCAGAATCAGCGGTCTGCCTTCAGCTACGACGCGCTGGTAATCCGCTTGATACGCTTGCGCTTCGGAGGCGTTGCTCATGCTGCCCTGCATGACATTCTTGGCCATCACGTCTTCGCGTTTCACGCCAAACGTTTCCAGGTAACTGTCGTTGCAGCTTTGCAGCAGGCCTTGGCGATCACGCACGTAGATCGGATGAGGTGTGCCATTGACCAGCGATCGCATGAATTCGAGTTGATCGTTCAGCGCCAGTTCGGCGGCTTGGCGCTGACGGATCTGGCGACGCATGTAAGCATTCCAGGTGACGGAAATCAGTAGCAGCACACCGACGCCGATAACAATCTGATAGAACACTCGATGATAGTTGCGCCAGGTTTGCGAGACCGACGAGTATCCTCGCCAGCGGCTGTTGATAATGCCCAGTTCTTCCGGCGTGATGCTCAGCAGCGCCTTGTCGAGGATCGAGTTCAACTCGTTGGCGTCGTGCCTGGTCGCCAGGGAGAACGCGGCTTGCTGGGTGCCAATGGTGGTGCTGATCTGGAGGGTGTTTTCGAAGATTCTGGAGGAGATGAAATAGTTGGCGATCACCAATGAATTCACGGCACCTTCAGCCTGGCCCTCGGCAAGCATTTCCACGGCACTGAAGGCGTCCGGGGTTTCTATCAGATGGATACCGGGGAAGTCGCGACGAAGGTAATCCACCAGGGGATTGCCTTGGGCAATCGCCAGGCGTTTGCCTGACAGTTGCATCAGCGTGGTCGGGCTGCCGGCCGCCTTGCGAGTCAGCAGGACAACCGAATTTTCCAGATAGGGGCGGCTGAAGTTCAGCTCCGTTTCCCGTTGCGTGCTTGGCAGCAGGGCGGCGATGAGGTCGGCCCGATGGCTGCTGACCTGCTCGATCATCTCGTCATCGTTGCGGCTGCGATGGATCTCGAAGCGCAAACCGGTGCGCAACCTGATCAGCTCGAGCAAGTCTGCCGTAACGCCTCGAAAGTTGGCGTCGCTGTCGAAAAAAGTCAGCGGTGCGTACGCCTCGTTGACCACGACCCGCACCACAGGATGTAGCGCGAGCCAGCGCTCTTCGCGGTGGGTGAGTTGCAACTTCTGATCGGTGAGGAGGATGTCACTGCCGGCACTCCAGCGTTTGGCGATGTTTTCCCGTTCATTGGCGGGGATGGCTTTGAGTATCGCGTTGATGATCTCAAGCAGTTGCGGATTGTTTTTGTGCACGGCAAAGCTGAATCCATGGGCCTCGTGTTTACCGAAGTTGGCCATGCGGATGTTGTTCAGATAACCCTTGTTGATCATGTAGTGGGTTGAAATCGTATCGCCGAGAAACACATCGGCCTGGCCGAAAGCTACCGCGTTGATTGCATTCTGATAGGAGGGGTAGGCGGTGATGATCGCCTTGGGATACAAGGCTTTGACTTCTTCCAGCGGTAGATAGTGATACACCATGCTCAGCCGCAGCCCGGCAAGGCCATCGCTCAGGGATCGGGTCTCTCCTTCGCGTGTCACCAGAACCGGTTGATCCACGGCATAGGGCGTGGACAGCACAATATCGGCATTGCGAGCCTCAAAACCATTGGCACTTCCGAGCAGGTCGACTTCGCCCTTTTCCAGTGCCTCGATCGCATCTCCCCGGGACGCGTAGCGCTGAACCTTGACGGGTAACCCGGTGGTCTGGCCCAGGATGCCCGCGTAGTCGGCGGTAAAACCTTCGTAATCGCAACCACTGACGGTCAGGTCGAAAGGAGGGTAATCGGGGGCAGACGTGCCCAGAATCAATTCACGCTTGTTGTTGACCCATTGCTGTTGGGAATTATCCAGTTGGACTTCCATGTTCCTGATCATTGAGCGACTGAGCAAGGTGTAGGCCTCGCTGGTGGTCGGTGCGGCGGGCGCTGAAGTGCTCAGGCATAAACCCACCGTCATCAATAGTAAATAATCCTTTAAACGACTGGGCATCCGGTCTCTCACACTAATGCGTTGCGTTTTGCCATATCAATGAGTTCAACGAGCGATTTGGCTTTGAGTTTTTGCATAAGGCGTTTTTTGTAGGTGCTGACCGTCTTGTTGCTCAGGAACATGCCCTTGGCAATTTCCTTGTTGGTGCGGCCTTGGGCAAAAAGTTGCAACACCATGAGTTCCCGGTCGTTGACTGATTTGAATAACTCAAGGTCGGTATATCGAATGTCATCACTTCGAACTGGATTCAAGGCCTGGCTGGGGAAATAGTTGTAACCCGATAGTACCGCTTTGATTGCACTCACCAGTTCACTGAGGTCCTCTTGTTTGCAAACATACCCTGACGCGCCGGATTGCATGCAGCGAATACCGAAGAGTGTCGGGCATTGTGCTGTTAACACTAATGTTTTGAGGGGGGTACTCATGGCGTTGAATCGGGAGAGAACTTCCAGCCCATCCAGCTTGGGAATGCTGATGTCGAGAATGACCAGGTCGGGCATGCATTCACGCACCATCTGCATGGCGTCGACCCCATTGTCCGTTTCGCCGACAACTTTGTAACCTTCGTGTTCGAGCAACATTCGGACCGCAAGACGGATGACGGGGTGATCGTCGACAATAAAAACGGAGTTCATAATCAGATCCCATACGAGCTCAAATAAAGCGCGCACCTTAGCTCAGATAGTTGAGGGGACGCATGAACTGACTGGGCGATAGCAGCAATATAGGACAAATCCTACAAAGGAAGAAGAATGAGACTACGTATCAACTAGGTTATGCATGAGGACTAGTGAAAGTGTTGTAGGTTTGCTCGCGTAACTGAAGTGCTGAGTTAGTCGTTTTATAGTTGGCGGTTACTGCCTGTGTTTGTTGGTGTGGTTTTACAGTTAGGCCAAGGTCAACAAGTTTCTAAAGTCTGATTGTTTCAATGGCTTTATCAAGTAGCCCAATAACGGTAATCCGTGTTCAGAGGCCACTCTTTTAAGTTCGTCCAGCTCAATGGACGTCAGGCTACTCAACAGTATCGCTTGCCTGATCATTCCCCGCCGACTCGCCAGTTCGATCAACTCCAGGCCGGGCAGGTCAGGCAGGCATTGATCGCACAGGAGAATGTCGAAGGGTTGCGATGCATTGAACATCTGCTGCAAGGCGGATTCGGCGCTGTCAGTGGCGGTGAGTTGGGTGAAGCCGTAACTCTCAAGCAGATATTGGGTCGCCCTGAGCTGAAAGGGATGGTCTTCCACCAGCAGGATGCGCCAATCGTGTTTAAACATAGAATTTTTCATGCGGCATCTGTCGGGCAGAGAGGGCGCCCATTATTTCGCGATTCGCCTGCGCAATCGATCAGTCAGCTCTGCACAGGGTGTAGGGCAATTCGTCTGACGTTGAAGTGCGGGTGATTGTCGATCAGCCGTCGCCAGTCGGGACGGCTGATCGAAAGGTTTTCACCCGTGGCTGGCGCGACCGGTCATTTCCAGTGCCATTTCACTGGCATAGCTGTCGGTCATGCCGGCAATGAAATCGATCATTCTCAGGAACGAGTTGTGTAAAGGACCGTGAGGGTCGGGCGCATTGTTGCCCAGCAGGTCAAGGATGCGGCGGCTTTTAAAGGACGGCGTCCGCCCGTTGTGTTGTTCCAGTGCAGCACCACAGAACGCGTTGAGCAGGATTTCGAGCGTGGTGTAAGCGCCGATTTCATGCAGCGTCTTGCGCTTGTCCTGGAAGATTTTTTTGCGCGCCATGTCTTTGGCATTCAAGACGCAGCGTTTGGCCGGACCGTGCATGTGTTCCACCAGGTCGCCGGTCAGCGTGCCGGCCAGCAGCGCGTCCTGTTGCTCGACGAAAGCCCGGGCTGCGGCATTGGTCAGGTGCTCGATGGCTTTGCCCCGCAGGATTGCCAATTTGCGACGACGCGAATCCAGTGGTCCCAATTGGCGATAGGTTTGCGGAAGATCGTCGCCCACCAGATCAAGCAGCAGCGACTCGACCTCGGCGTACTCCAGCAGATCCATCTCCAGACCGTCCTCCAGATCGATCAGCGCGTAACAGATGTCATCGGCAGCTTCCATCAAGTACACCAGCGGATGTCGCGCCCAGCGTTGTTCCTCCAGTTGGGGGAGACCGAGTTTCTGAGCGATTTGCTCCAACAGTCCAAGTTCACTCTGATAGCAGCCGAATTTGTGCTTTTTGTAGCCCAGTGAGTCGGCATGTTTTGCCGTCCATGGGTACTTCAAGTAAGTGCCCAGGGTGGCGTAGGTCAGTCGGGTGCCGCCGTCGAACTGGTGGTATTCCAGCTGGGTGAGCACCCGAAAACCTTGGGCGTTGCCTTCGAAATTAAGGAAGTCGTCGCGTTCGACCTCGCTCATGGCGTCCAGCCAGCCCCGGCCTGCGGCCTGCTGGAACCAGTGACGAATCGCGTCTTCGCCGGAATGACCGAAGGGCGGATTGCCGATGTCGTGGGCAAGACAGGCCGATTGCACCACCATCCCCAGATCGCTCGGTTCGCACCAGTCAGGCAAGGCGCTGCGTATGGTTTCACCGACCCGCATGCCCAGGGATCGACCCACGCAACTGACTTCCAGTGAGTGGGTCAGGCGTGTGTGGATATGGTCGTTGCTGGAGACTGGATGAACCTGGGTCTTGCGCCCGAGGCGGCGAAAAGCCCCCGAGAAAATAATGCGGTCGTGGTCTTTGTGGAAAGGGCTGCGGCCAAGTTCTTCCGGGCTGTGCAGCGGCTTTCCGAGGCGTTCGCGGGTAAGCAGTGTTTGCCAATCCAAGGCTGGGCTCTCCGTCAGGTGACTGATGCTCTAGCTTCGGGGTTCCCGCCTGCGCCCGCAAGTGGAACTAGAGCCCGGCGGCGTCGATGTCGATGAGCAGAAGTCGCTCGCCGTTGTCAAAAAATTGCCCGGCGGTAAGGCAGTATTGATTACTGGTGGCATCGCGGTAGGTGCTTGAGAGTGTCAGGCGCCGCTCCTCCCAGCCCTCGGCCAGCAAGTGATAAAAGTAAGGACGCCATGACCAGTTGTGACCCAGGTAGCGGTTGTCGGCCTCCCAACCGTTGTTGCGCCATTCCAGGTTGGGCGTCAACTGCGTGCCATGACGGTCGCATTGATAGAAGCGCAACAGCCAGGGAAACGCGTCCAATTGTGGCAAGGCGCTCAGCGGTGCACGGGCCTGAGCCCAGACTTGCAGAATTGCCATCAATTCGCAGAGTTGCTGGCGCATGATATTCAGTCGGCTGCGTTCCCCCAGTTTCTGTTGAACATAGCGTTGGCGCAGTTGTGCGAAATGCTCGACGAAGGCGTTGGAAGAAAAAAAGTCCTCTTGGGCCCGGGCAAACAGAAAACCCTGCACGTAACGTGAGCCGCATTCGAGGGCAAAATTCAGTTGGGCCTCGGTTTCCACGCCTTCGGCGATGATCCAGCAACCGGTTTTCTCGGCCATTTGCGCCAGAGCCTTCACCACATCACTGCTGGGGCCGCCCAATGCAGCGGCCTGGAACAGTCGCATGTCGAGCTTGAGAATGTCCGGTTGCAGGGCCAATACGCGATCGAGCTGAGAGTAGCCGGCACCGAAGTCATCAATGGCAATCCGTGCGCCGGCCTGTCGATAGCGGGCCACCACGTCGGCCAGACGCTGAATGTCTCCCCCAAGCTCGGTGATTTCGAAGACGATGCGTTGCGGGTCGACATTGTGCCTGACCAGTTGCTTGAGGCTCGGTAACGCCTGATTCGGCCGCAATCGGTTAATCCATCGGGGGGAGATGTTCAGGCTCAGAAACCAGTCCGCCGGCGCTTCATGCAGGCGGCTCAGCGCGCTGTCGCGAATCTGGCGATCAAGACGACGCAGGGCAACGGCGGGCGTTCGCGAGTCTGCGAACAGAGGGCCTACCGAGGCGAGTTGACCGTCGGGTTGTCGAAGTCGACCCAGCGCTTCCACACCCGCGATACGGCCAGTGGCGGTATGAATGAACGGCTGAAAGCAGGCGAGCGGTTGCCCGTCGATCACGAGGCCTCCTTAGTAAGGTCTTGTTTTTGGATAAACCTGCTCACCGGGTAGGCACACAGGATTGAACCTCTCGATAAAGAGGTTAATCCCGGTGGTATTGCAAGAATGCAGCCAGATGAAGACTGTTCAGTCTTTGCGAGAAGAGTTTTGCAGGACCAGCTTGATCAATGGCCCCAGCGAGGTGCCCAGGCGTACCAGTCGAGTCAGGCTGCTGACACCACCGCTCTTGGCACCTTTGCCGGTCAGAAACCCGAGCAATGTCACGGCAGCCATACCCCACAGCGGGGCGTGCTTGATGCCGAAGCCATCCTGCAGGTTTTGTGTCATCCCGCGTACTCGCTGCAAGGGCAGCAGCAGTTGCGCCGATTCGTGGCGAATTTCCTGGCGATGCATTTCCATGCGCAGGCGAATCAGCGCCTTGCGCATTTCGGTGCGAGAGCTGTTATGGGGAAGTTCAGGCAGGCTCATGGCAGCAGGCGCTCCCGATCATTGGCCAATTCTTCCAGGGTGCCGTGGAAGGGTGATGACTCATCGAAAATGGCTGCCTTCAGGCGCATGGCACAGAAGATCGCCGCGAGCGTATAGAACACGCAGAGCCCGATGATCGCCGGCAAGCGATAAGTGTCCCAAAACAGGATCAACACCAGCGTCGACAACCCCACCAGCAACAGCAAGGCAAAGACCAGCGCCAGGCCTGCGAACAGCAGCAGGCTTACGGTGCGCGCTTTTTGTTCCTGCAACTCGATGCCGAACAGTTCGACATGGCTGTGCAGCAGTCCAAGGAAAGCGGCACCCAAGCGCCGCGATGAAGAGCTTGTGCCCGTCGCGGACGAGCCGGATTCACCGATAGACATAATTAGCGCCGGGTAGCCAGCAGGCCAATCAGGAAGCCGACGCCCGCTGCGATCCCGACCGATTGCCATGGATTGGTCTGAACATAGTCTTCGGCGGCGGTGACGGCTGCCTGGCCGCGTTCGCGCAAGGAATCTTCAGTCAGCTTCAGGGTTTCGCGGGCACGCAGGAGGCTGTCGTGGATATGGCTGCGCAACTCATCGGCCTGATCGCCAGCGAGGGTGGCGGTGTGCTCCAGCAACCGTTCGGTGTCACTGACCAGTGTCTGAAAATCGTTCATCAGGATTTCTTGAGCAGTCTTTGCTTTGATGCTGGCCATTGATGATCTCCGTAAGTGGCTTCTGAAACGTTCGAGTATGAGCCCAGTGTGAAGGTTCAGTGCAAATGAGTGGTACAACTTTTGCTATGTGATGGTGCGTTAACCCATGCCGCTGCGCTGTTGCCGGGCATGATTTCAGCAAAACCCTAACGCCAACAAACAAAACTCGCGTGAAGGTGACGACCTTGTGCGCCAAAGCGGTTCATCGCGACCAGGCATTGATCATGGCGAGCCGCAACTTGGTGCACGGACGACTCTGCGCGAACCGCTTTGGTGCTTTTTTAGCCTTCAGGTCTGCCAACTCCATGGAAAATCTGCAAAGCGCTGTGGACAGTCTGGTCCATAGCTCCAATACGTTGTTCATCCTTATCGGCGCGGTCATGGTGCTGGCCATGCACGCCGGTTTCGCCTTTCTTGAAGTCGGCACGGTTCGTCAGAAAAACCAGGTCAATGCGTTGTCGAAGATCCTCAGCGACTTTGCCATTTCGACCCTGGCTTACTTCTTTATAGGCTATTGGATTTCCTATGGGGTCACCTTCCTGCAGCCGGCGGCGGTCATTAATGCCGATCATGGCTACGCACTGGTGAAGTTTTTCTTTCTGCTGACCTTTGCCGCCGCCATTCCCGCGATTATTTCCGGGGGCATTGCCGAGCGTGCCAGGTTCGTCCCGCAGCTGTGTGCCACGGCGCTGATCGTGGCATTCATCTATCCATTTTTCGAGGGCATGGTGTGGAATGGCAATTTCGGGTTGCAAGCCTGGTTGCTGGCGCGTTTTGGCGCCAGCTTCCATGATTTCGCAGGTTCTGTAGTCGTCCATGCCATGGGCGGCTGGCTGGCGCTCGCGGCCGTGTTGTTGCTCGGGCCACGGCAAGGGCGTTATCGCGAAGGGCGGCTGGTGGCGTTTGCTCCGTCGAGTATTCCCTTTCTCGCTCTGGGTTCGTGGATTCTGATTGTCGGCTGGTTCGGCTTCAACGTCATGAGTGCCCAGACACTGCAAGGCGTCAGCGGGTTGGTGGCGGTCAATTCGTTGATGGCCATGGTCGGCGGCACGATGGCGGCGTTGATCGTCGGGCGCAATGACCCAGGTTTTTTGCACAACGGTCCATTGGCCGGGTTGGTGGCGATCTGTGCCGGTTCGGACCTGATGCACCCGGTAGGCGCGCTGCTGACGGGCATCATCGCAGGGGCGCTGTTTGTCTGGTGCTTCACCGCAGCTCAAGTCAAATGGCGTATCGATGATGTGCTGGGGGTCTGGCCTTTGCATGGATTGTGCGGTGTCTGGGGCGGGATCGCTTGTGGCATTTTTGGTCAGAGCGCGTTGGGTGGTTTGGGAGGCGTGAGCCTGGTCAGCCAATTGATCGGCACCGCTCTGGGGATCATCGTGGCGTTGGCCGGCGGATTTACGGTGTATGGAGTGATCAAGGCGTTCCATGGCCTGCGCCTTAGCCAGGAAGAGGAGTATTACGGCGCGGACTTGTCGGTGCACAAGATCGGTGCCGTAAGCCAGGACTGACTCACTGTTCTTCATCGTCGTCTGCCCCAGGATAAAAGCCGTGCAGCAGGCGATAACGATCATGGCGTATCTGGTCCGCCCGTTCCTGGACCTGGTGGGCGGGCAACCCCAGCATGATCAATGCGTGGGAGGCGAGCATCAGGCTCGACTCCAGCAACTCAGGGACGACTTCATTGGCGCCGGCGGCTTTCAACTCGGTCAGCTGGCTGTCGTCCCGAGTGCGTACCAGGATCGGAATCGTCGAGTTCAATCGGCGCGCCTCCTCCAGAATCAGCAGCGCTATGTCGCTCTGGTCCACGGCGATCACCAGCAGTTTTGCGCGTGCCAGGCCTACAGCGAGCAGCAGTTCACCGCGACGTGAATCCCCGTAATGGACGCAGGTTTCATTGGTGGCGGCTTCCTGGACACGCACCGGGTCGGTGTCCAGCGCAACGTAGGGTTGCATCGCGTTGCTTAGGGCTCGGCCGATCGACTGACCGACGCGACCATAGCCGCAAATCACCACATGGTTGTGCAAGTCGGCATTGAGCGCGCTGATTTGCGCCAGTTTTGCTTCTTCGTTCGGTTTGCGATGCAGGCGTGTCGCGAGGCGGGGGGCGGCGCGCAGCAGTAATGGAGTGATCAGCATCGAGCAGAATGTCGCGGCCAGTAAAAGACCGCCGAAATCGGCAGGCATCATTTTGTTTACCTGCATTTGTGCCATCAGCGCAAAGCAGAACTCGCCGCCCTGAGCCAACGCCAGACCACTGCGCCAGGCGGTTTCGCCATCGCTGCCGCGCCATTTGACCAGCAACGCAACCACCGTGCCCTTGATCACCAGCAACCCGAGTGTCAGTCCAAGGATCGCCAGGCCGTGACTGGCAAACAACTGCAAGTCGATCAACATGCCGATACTGACGAAAAACACTCCGAGGAGAATGTCGCGGAATGGCCGGATATCGGCCTCGATCTGATGCCGATAGTGGCTTTCCCCCAGCAGCATGCCGGCCAGAAATGCGCCCAGGGCCGGGGAGAGACCGAGCAAGTGAGTCAGCCAGGCAGTGAGTAATACGATGACCAGCGCCAGCAGTACAAAAAGTTCGGGAGAGCGGGCGGCGGCGACTTCATGAAACAGGCGAGGCAGCAACCAGCGGCTGGCCAGCAGCAGGCCGATAAACAGCACAATCGTCTTGCCCAGTGTCAGGGGCAAGGCCCAGTACCAGGCCTGATCGCTGTTGCCAGCGAACACCGGTACCAAGGTCAGCAATAACACCGCGACCACATCCTGGAACAGCAGCACGGCGATGGCATTCTGGCCATGGCTGCTGAAAATCTCGCCGAGGCTGCTTAACTCTTTGCTGACAATGGCTGTTGAGGACAGTGAAAGACCGGCACCCAGTAACAGGGCAGGGGTGGTCGGCATGCCAAGCGATATCAGCAAGGCGCCCAGCACCGCCCCCGTACCGAGCACTTGCAGGCTGCCCAGACCAAACACGACTCGGCGCAGCGCGATCATTTTCGACAGGGAAAACTCCAGCCCGAGGGAGAACAACAGGAACACCACGCCCAGTTCGGCAAGGTCGGGCAACTCTTCGCTTTCATTCACCCAGTTGAACGCCGTCGGCCCGATCATCAGTCCCACGCACAGATAGCCGAGCACCGGTGGCAACCGCAGGCGCTGGAACAGTGCAATTACCACCAAGGAGGAGGCGAAGATGATCAACAGGTTGGCGAACACAAAAAACTCCGGTGCTGGGTTCTGGCTATTCAAGCGTAGAAGTAAAAGAAACCAGAGCATCGCGTAAATGACATTTACCCTGACTGATATGAATCAGGGTTTTGCCGGCGTCATGGCGATTTTTGCGCCAAGGCCAGAAAATTCAATGGCTCGACGGCTTTTGGGGGCAGGCCTAGAATAGTCACTTAATTTTTTAGGGTGAGCGCTCATGCTTCCTGAATGTCAGCTGTTCGGCACGCTTGGGTGCCATCTCTGTGAAGTCGCCGAAGCCGAACTGATGCCGTTTGTCGAACATGGTCTGCTGGTTGAATTGGTGGATATCGCTGAAAGCGAAAGCTGGTTTGAAGCTTACAGCTTGCGTATACCGGTGTTGCGTCGGGTCGATACCGGGGCTGAATTGGGCTGGCCATTCAGTGCCGATGAGGTGGTAGCGTTCCTGAGTTAAGTGGTTTTTGCGACCTCACTGACCCGTCTGTCGAACTTTGCGATGGATCCCCTTGGCTTAATCGGTCCTCTTCGGATACTGTATGCGCATACAGCTATTCGTTTGTCTGACGGCGACTCCTGGTTTTCTGGGGGGAGAGTCGGTTCGGGGCATGAGAGGGATTTATCGTGGTCAATGTCGAGCAATTGAAAAACAGCGTGAACAAGATGTCGGTCGATGTTGTACGCGAGGCTGTCCTCGAGTTGCGTCTGGACGGCCTGGTCACGGAAGGAAAAACCCCGTTCAACAAGCTGCATTTCAATACCTGTTTCGCCGAAATCGAGGCGTTGTTCCAGCGCGCCGGTTATCACCGGCAGCTGGATGTCGTGGGTTATCAGGGGTTGTTGTATGCGCTTTATGACCCCGGTCGCTGGGAAGCGGTTGATGTGCTGCGCTGGCTCAAGGAATTCACTGAGGCGGCAGCGCGTACGCAGATACCGGCGTGAGGATTCTCTTCTAGGTGTGATTCGGCCAGTGCGGGATAATGCCGTCCTGCATTAAGGGTCAGAGCTTTCGTATGTCCACTTCATCTTTTTCTGCTGCACACCATCAGGCCAGCACGCTTTATTTGCCGCCGGGGCCGTGGCAGACCGTCCTCGATTGTTTGTGCGAACATTTCAGTGCAATCGATCGTGAACAATGGCTGGACCGAATTGCACGCGGCCGCGTGCTTGACGCGCACGGGATGCCGATCGCACTTGATCTGCGTTACAAGGAAGGCCTGCGCATTCACTATTTTCGTGAGGTCCCGGACGAAAAAGAGATTCCGGTGGTGGAGTCGATCCTGTACGCCGACGAACACCTGGTGGTGGCGGACAAACCGCATTTTCTGCCAGTGACTCCGGCTGGCGAGTATGTAGAGCAGACATTGTTGCGACGGCTGATCCGTCGACTGGATAACCCGGATCTGGTGCCTTTGCACCGCATTGACCGGCATACTGCGGGGTTGGTGCTGTTTTCAGCGAACCCTCGGAGCCGTTCGGCTTACCAGTCATTGTTTCCTACACGACAAATCGAAAAACGCTACGAAGCGATCGCCCGGGCATTACCTGAGCTTTCGTTTCCACTGGTTCATAAAAGTCGGATGATCGATGGCGAGCCGTTCTTTCGCATGCAGGAAGGTCCGGG
The DNA here is from genome assembly GCF_030209165.1 of Pseudomonas sp. fls2-241-R2A-110. Taxonomy (NCBI): domain Bacteria; kingdom Pseudomonadati; phylum Pseudomonadota; class Gammaproteobacteria; order Pseudomonadales; family Pseudomonadaceae; genus Pseudomonas; species Pseudomonas sp. fls2-241-R2A-110. The sequence goes on from NZ_JARVSN010000006.1 coordinate 225,540, forward strand.
CATCAGCAATACCGAGACGGCCGTCGAGGTCAGGGAGAGGAACGGTGACCTCTGGCGCTATGGGCTTTATCCCGTGACCGGCAAGAAACATCAGTTGCGGGTGCACATGACCTCGCTGGGCGCCAGTATCTGCAACGATCCGTTCTATCCACAGGTGCTCAAGGATATTGAGGACGACTACGCCAATCCCTTGAAATTGCTGGCACAGGGTTTACGGTTTTTGGACCCGGTCACCGGGCTTGAGCGTGAATTCGAAAGCGCCATTACCCTGCAATGGTGATCGCAGTCCTTCAGGCACGAAAAAGCCCGCATCAAGCGGGCTTTTTCGTATCCGGTAATGCCGTAAAGATTACAACTCTTTGACGGTACGGACCTGATCCTTGTTGATGCGAGTGCGTTTGCCATCGAGTTGTTCGAACTCGTAGAAACCTGACTTCTCATCGTATTTTGGCGCGTCGACAGCCTGGATTTCGCGACCATCATTCAAGGTGATCACTGTAGGCGAAGCGCAACCGGCGAGGGTCGCGAGGCCCAAGGCGAGCATGAAAGAGGCGAGGGTCCGTTGAGTCATGAGAGTGTCTCCGAATATGAATTCTTTTGGTTACTGAGCTTGAGACGTATGCATCGTGCGCAAGTTCCTTCTTGCGTCAGTCTGACACAGTGTTGTGTGAGCTTAATAGCTCCGGTGTATTGAGGTTGGCCAGGCGAGGGTCATTCTCGGGGCATTGCAGGGCTGTAGCACCCAGGTTGCGCATGATCCGCCCCGGACTGCGTTCACCCTCATTCCACGCCTTTTCGAAATCCACCAAGAGTGCCGTCGGGATAATGCAAAGCAAGGGTTCCCAGTGCTCGCCATGCCGCAGCATCAATGGTTTATCCGGATGCTGGCGGGCGGTTTCGCGCATGTCACGGAGCAGGGCGGCATCAATGCGTGGTACGTCGCAGGGCAACACCAGTAAAAAACCATGACGAGCAGCCTTGAGGCCGGCGCGAATACCCGCCAGTGGGCCCGGGAAATCACCTTCGTCGTCATGGACCAACTGGTCGGCGTAAGGCGCGTATTTGTCCAGGTTCCTGTTACAGGAGATGATCAGGTCATCGCTTAGCTCACGGGTTTTGCGATGCAGATGCGCGATCAGCGGCTCGCCATGCCATTGCAGCAGCCCTTTGTCCTGACCACCCATGCGTTGGCCTCGTCCCCCCGCCAGGAGCAGAATGGAGCAGGGCGGCAAATCTGTATTCGGGGTCATGGCAGGTCTCCATGGGGGCGTCGAAAAAATGAGGCGCTGTGATATAACACCGGGCTGTTTATCCTACAACTGGACGAGCCTATGAAAGCCAAGGCTGATGTACCTTTCGCGCCGCTCAATATCGCGGTGTTGACGGTCAGCGATACCCGTACCCTGGAAACCGATACCTCAGGACAGGTCTTTGTCGACCGCTTGAGCGCTGCCGGGCATTACCTGGCCGCTCGGGTTTTGCTTAAAGATGACCTCTACAAAATTCGTGCACAAGTCGCCAACTGGATTGCCGACGATGTCGTGCAAGTGGTGTTGATCACCGGTGGCACCGGGTTTACCGGTCGCGACAGCACACCGGAAGCAGTGAGTTGCCTTCTGGACAAGCAGGTCGATGGTTTCGGCGAGTTGTTCCGGCAGATTTCGGTAGCAGACATCGGCACTTCGACCGTTCAATCCCGAGCCTTGGCGGGGTTGGCCAATGGCACGCTGGTCTGCTGTTTGCCAGGTTCGACGAACGCGGTGCGCACCGGCTGGGACGGCATTCTTGCCGAGCAGCTGGATTCGCGGCACCGCCCCTGCAATTTCGTGGCTCATCTGAAACAGGCGGCACCCTGTGAATCCCGCGGGTAAGCCAGGTAAAACCGGCAGCCTCATGCCCGTCGAGGTAGCGCTGGCGCATCTGCTGGAAATGGCGGAGTCGTCAAAAATACCTGAGCGTGTACGCCTGCCGTTGGCGCAGGCCGAAGGGCGCGTGTTGGCCGAAGACCTGATCTCGACGCTCGATCTGCCGCCTTGGCCAAACAGTGCCATGGACGGCTATGCCTTGCGCATCGCTGACTGGACGGGAGAACCGCTGCCGGTCAGCCAGAAGATTTTTGCCGGTCAGGCACCTGAGCCGTTGAAGCCAGGAACCTGTGCCCGGATCTTCACCGGCGCACCGGTGCCCGCGGGGGCCGATTGCGTCGAGATGCAAGAGAATGCCGAGGTTCAGGCGGATGAGCGAGTCCGATTCATCGAGACCCTGAGTTCCGGTCAAAATATTCGGCCGCAAGGTCAGGAAACGACTGTTGGCGAGCTTGTATTGCCCGCAGGTACGCGCCTGGGTCCCATCGAGCTGGGCCTGGCGGCGTCGTTGGGACGCGCTGAGCTGGAGGTGGTGCGCAAGGTTCGGGTTGCAGTCCTGTCTACCGGGGACGAATTGGTCGAACCGGGTCAGGCGCTTGGGCCGGGACAGATTTACAACAGCAATCGCGTGCTGCTGTGCAGCTGGTTATGGCGCCTGGGTTGTGAAGTGATCGATGCCGGCATCCTTCCCGATGATTTATCGACCACCCGTGCTCGCCTGGAAGAGTTGAAGGATGTCGACCTGATCCTTTCTACCGGCGGCGTATCGGTGGGTGAGGCGGATTTCCTGGGCATTGCCTTACGCGAAGAAGGTGAATTGTCCTTGTGGAAACTTGCCATCAAACCTGGCAAACCGCTGACAGTCGGACATTTTCACGGTGTGCCGGTGATTGGCTTGCCCGGTAATCCGGCGTCGACCCTGGTCACCTTTGCCTTGTTGACCAGGCCCTATCTCTTGCGCCGTCAAGGGGTGCAAGAGGTTGAGCCGTTAAAGTTTCAGGTGCCCGCGGGATTCGACTGGCCCAAGGCTGGCAATCGCCGAGAATACCTGCGCGCACGCCTGGAAAATGGCCGGGCAATCATCTACAAGAACCAGAGCTCTGGCGTACTTCGCAGTGCCGCCTGGGCCGATGGTCTGGTCGAGGTGCTGGAAGATCGCACGCTGGTCGCCGGTGAATCTGTGAGCTTCATTGCGCTGAGCGAGTTGCTTGGCTGATCCCGGTCCCTTCGTAGTCGCGCAAGCCCGGTTGCATCTACCGGGCCTTGCGTGATGTTTGAGATCAACGTGCCAGAAGTGTCACGACCTGTTCAAAGCGGCTGTTGGCGACCCAGCCCAGCAACCCAAGGACCACGGCTGTTCCTCCCGCCGAATAGGCCAGCCGGTGTTTGATGGATTTAACGTCATTACGCACTTGGTCCATGTCTCTGCGGATGGATTTGAGGTGTGTCTCCAGTTCAATGACACGAGGTTCCATTTCAACGCCTCCAGTGGACTTTGCACTGTTCTCAGATTCAGCATGATGATTGATGCGACTTTCTGCGAGCGGTGGCACCGCACCGATCGGTAACCTGAAGTCATGGCTTTGCATGGGCTGAAACGCTCCTTGCATTGACATCACTGGAGCGGCCGATACCGCCGTCGATTGTGCTTTTCAGGGCTTTTGAAGCGGGGTTGTTCATTGCGTGCACGTCCTTGTGGGGTTGCTAATGATGATTGAGAACCACAGACACCACGGTCTACTAATCACCCTGGCTGGTCAATTGAGCCGATTCCTCACGTTTCGTAAGAAAAATCCCAGCCCTGTAGGACGCCAGCGCACTGGCGTTGAAATAATTCAATGTCTGCCGACTTTTATGGGCACCCCTGAGGTCAACATCTCTCATATGGATTTCAATCATGGGGGCGACAACAATGGGTGAGCGCAAGGCGCTGTTGATTCTGCACGGTAAGCAGGCACTCAACGAGGAGGTCCGCGCGGCCGTCGAAGGCAAGCGCAAGCAGGGCTGGGAGCTGGCCGTCCGATTGACCTGGGAAGCGGGTGACGCGCAGCGACTGGTAGGAGAAGCGCTGAGTGCAGGGTATACGCACCTGATTGCCGGCGGCGGTGATGGCACCCTGCGTGATATCGCCGAGGCCATGGCAGCGCAGTCGACCCAGGCCAGTCTGGTGCTGATGCCTCTGGGTACCGCAAACGATTTTGCTCGCGCCGCCGGCGTGCCGCTTGAGCCGGCGCCAGCCCTGGACCTGTTGGAGGCTGCGCCTCACGCCATCGATCTGGGGGAGGTTGGAGGGCAGATGTTTTTGAACATGGCCACCGGTGGATTCGGTAGTCGGGTCACGGCGAACACGTCCGAAGACTTGAAAAAGGTACTCGGCGGGGCCGCCTATCTGTTCACCGGTTTGTCGCGCTTCAGCGAGTTGCATGCCGCGTACGGTGAGTTGCAGGGCCCGGACTTTCACTGGAGTGGCGAGTTATTGGCCTTGGGCATCGGCAATGGCCGGCAAGCGGGCGGTGGCCATGTGCTGTGCCCGCACGCGCTGGCTGACGATGGTCTGCTGGATATCAGCATCTTGCCCGCGCCGCAGGAGGTGGTGAGTACGTTGAAGACGTTGCTGGCCGACGGATTCGGCATCGACAACATGTTTGTTCGAGCCCGCTTGCCATGGGTCGAGATCAAGGTTTCCGAAGGTCTGCACATTAATCTGGATGGCGAGCCCCTGGAGGGCGAAAATCTGCGCTTCAGTGCGCGGCCGGCAGCGTTGCGCGTGCATTTGCCTGAACACTCGCCACTGCTCAGTACATCGAAAAGCGGCTAGTCGTCCAGGCTGATGATTTGCTCGCGCACGGCAAACAGGACCAGGCCCGCCACGTCGTAGATCTGCAAGCGCTTCATGATCTGCGAGCGATGGGTTTCAACAGTCTTGATACTCAGGCCCAGGCCATTGGCGATTTCCCGGGTGGATTTTCCGCGGACAATCAGTCGCAGGATTTCCAGTTGCCGCGCGGTCAGGTTGTGCGAGTCCGTTGTCTGCTGCTGCTTCTGGTTGCGGATCAGTGCCTGGTTGATCACCGTGTGAGCGATGGCCGGGCTCAGATAACGTTCGTTGTTACGCAAGGCGTCCAGGGCATGTTCCAGCTCGGTCGCCGTGGTGTCCTTGAGCAAGTAGCCGTGGGCTCCGGATTCCAGCGCTTGCATGATGAGCGCAGGATCGGTGTGCATCGACAGGATCAGCACCTTGCTTTGCGGGCGCACCCGCTTGAGACGTTGCAAGGCTTCAAGGCCACCGGTCTCTCTCATGGAGATATCCAGCAGAACGATGTCGGGGGACAGCTTCTCGACCATTTCCAGTAGTTGCGAGCCGTCGTTGGCCTCGCCGATTACCGCGTAGCCAGGAATGTCCAGCACCAGAGCGCGCACGCCTGCCCTGATAAGCGAGTGGTCATCCACCAGAAGTAAGTTACAAGTCAATGCATAACCTTATTCGAACTGGCCCGTTCAAGCGCTCGGGGCGCCCAGGGAAAGAGTGCTTCGATTTGAGTGCCTTTACCCGGCTCGCTGGTCACGGCCAGGGTGCCGCCCAGTTGCTCGATCCGTTCCAGCATCCCGGCCATCCCGCGTTGTCCCTCTCTGCCGGGGTCGACTGCTGGCGCGAAACCCAGGCCGTCATCACTGATTAACAGCGTCAGGCCTTGAGGCAAACGTTGCAAGCGGACCAACAGATTTTTCGCTTCGGCGTGACGCTGAATATTAGTCACCGCTTCCTGGGTGATTCGAAAGGCGGCCACCGACATTTCCTCCGGTATTCCGGTCAGGCGCTGGTGGCATTCCAGGCTCCAGTGTATGGAGGTATTGGCCAGGGTCTTGAGCAGATGTGCCCGCAGGCTGGCTTCCAGGCCGAGACTGGTCAACTGTCTGGGGTTGAGGATGGCCGAGACATCGCGAACCTTGGCCAGGGTTTCGTCCAGAGTGTCGCAGAGCGTCGAACACTGGCCCTGCATTTCTTCCGGCATCCGGCGTTTGAGCCATTCACTTTGGAGTTTTGCAGCGGTCAGCAACTGGCCGATGTCGTCATGTAATTCGCGGCTGAGCCGGTGGCGTTCGTTTTCCTGGACTTGCAGCAGGCGGTCCGCCAGTTCTTGCGGCTCAAACTTGATCGACTTGCGTGAGAAATGTCCTTGCCCCCAGACAACCGCCAGCACCACCAGGTTGAGGACCAGCAAGCTTGCCGGCAGCGGTGCCGAAGCACTGAAAATCAGCACACTGCCAAGCGCCGAGCACAGGCATAACAAAAGCATGAGCCGTCGCGCATTTTTTGCGGAGGGTGGCCATGGCGTGAGTGATTTGAGGCTGGCGTACATAGCGGATGGAGCCAATGAATGTTCGCTGCGGGCAGATCCGCCATGGTCGCTGACGGGACTGTATTTGAAAATCTGTAGTGACTCGCTTCAAGCAATGTGCAGTCGCGCGATTTAGAAAGCTTCCAACTTGAATGGGCGCTGTTCTTGCTTCGGCGTCATCTTGCCATTAATTGACGTCAACTAATGGTCGGCATAATACCACTTAACATACCGTTGGTCGCGTTTGGTATATATGTCCATACGGTCAGGAAACAGGGCGTTTGGACGATGCTTCCACAATGGAAAAAGTTTACGAAAGGGGGGAGTTTTTATTTATATCGAACTGTCGTTGGCAGGTATGAAATATTCAATTGCGACATGAGCGTACTCAAGTTACCGAGCAGCTTCATGGCAATAAGAATAGGTAACACGGCAGGGTGTCTGACGAATTAAGCCTGGCGTTCCGAATAAGAAACGAGCGTGAACGGTTTGGAATTAACCGATGGCTGAAATGGACGGTGTCCGACCTGAAACGCAAAGGCTTCGATCAGGGAAGTCTGTTCACTGTCATCCAGGCTGAGCTGGCCGGTGGTCTGATCGATAAGTTCGAGTTGCCAGGCCATCAACGTGAAGCAGTCTTTCAAGGCATCCAGCGCCTGTTCATGCAGGTCCATGTGGTTTTGGGCGTGATTCAACAAACCATGAATATGCAGTGAAAATTCAGACACGGCTTCCAATGCGAGGGCGTCGGCCCTGCTCGCCAGTTTGAGCAGACTGCTGAGCATGCAATCGATTGCGTCTTTGTCATTGCTGATGAGTTGCAGATGGCTCAGGCACTCCTCCGACTTGGTCAGGAGCGTTTCAGCTTCGACAAGAAACTCGGGTAGCCGCTGGGCCCACTGCTTGGGTTGGTTTGGCATGCTTATCTCCACAACGTCTTGTCAAATGAGGGGATGTCGCGTGTGTCAACGCGGGCGTCCAGCGCCCTGACACTGCCATGCCGGCATGAGATCGCGCTCCGGCAAGCCTGGACGCAGGCTGGGGAACTCGAGAGGGTGGATGGCCACTTACCTGCGATCGCACACAAAAGCCTGACTCCGTTCATGCAATGAGAATGGCGTCACATTAATGGCTATTGGATATTGCGAACATCAGGTTGGGCCTGATTGTTACTAGGGGAATCCCTTACGCTTGGGAACCTAACGTGCAAACCGAGGTCGCGCCGCAGGGGAATGTAGCAGATGAAGTCACGTAGCCAGTAAAGCATGATGTTAATGTGACATCAATGTTCGTTCGTGGCATTTTGTCTTGGGGTCAAGATCCGGCGATAACAGCCGATAACTCCCTTTAGTGAATTCATCAGAACAAGCCCAGGAGTCATTGATGGCCGGCATTCTCGACACGGTAGACCAACGCACACAACTAGTGGGTGAGAATCGCCTGGAAATTCTCATGTTCCGGTTGGCCGGCCGGCAATTGTTCGCCATTAACGTCTTTAAGGTGCAGGAAGTGTTGCAACTGCCAAAACTGACGCTGATGCCGCAGCGCCATCCGTTTGTCTGTGGCGTGGTCAATCTGCGGGGCCAGACGTTGCCGGTGATCGACTTGTCCCAGGCCATCGGCATGCGTCCACTGGTGCCTAGCCCGACCAGCACGATTATCGTCACCGAATACAATCGCTCGGTACAGGCGTTCCTGGTGGGTGGCGTGGACCGCATCGTCAACATGAACTGGGAAGCGATCCTGCCACCTCCGACCAGCGCCGGCCGCCAGCATTACCTGACGGCCATCAGTAAAGTCGATGACCAGTTGGTGGAAATCATCGACGTCGAAAAAGTGCTGGCTGAAATCGTGCCGTACAACGCCAAGGTCTCCCGTGAAAAACTCGACGACCCGGTGCTGGAACGCGCCCGTGGTCGTGAAGTGCTGTTGGTGGACGACTCCAATGTGGCCCTGTCGCAATTGCGCGATACGCTGGGTCAGTTGGGCGTGAAGATGCACATCGCCAGTGACGGCTTGAAGGCGCTGAATATGCTCAAGGCATGGGCCGATACAGGCGTGTCCATGACCGACAAACTGTTGATGGTGTTCACCGACGCAGAAATGCCGGAAATGGACGGCTATCGCCTCACCACCGAAATCCGCAACGACCCGCGTCTGCGTGGCCTTTACGTTGTGTTGCACACTTCGTTGTCGGGCAGCTTCAACGACTCGATGGTGAAGAAGGTCGGCTGTGACAATTTCCTCTCCAAGTTCCAGCCGGACAAACTCGTTGACGTGGTGCGCCAGCGTCTGATGCTCGACGAAGTCCCTGCCTGATTACAGCCCGACAGGCTGGCGCTGATGCCAGCCTTTGATTCGGCGATCAAGCTCGTATAGGGTGGCGTTTTTTGTCCACCAGGGAGCTGGCCATGTTGCGTCTGAGCGCGCTTTACCGTTATCCATTGAAATCCGGCAAGGGCGAGAGCCTGCAATCGATCGGCCTCGATAAACTGGGGTTGCACGGTGATCGGCGCTGGATGCTGGTGGACGAGGCCAGCGGGCGCTTTCTGACCCAGCGTGCCGTGGCGCAGATGAGTCAGTTATCGGCGTTGTGGAACGCCGACGGCGGCTTGACCCTCAGCGCCCCAGGCCGAACATCCATCGACATCGCATTGCCTGCCAGCGACGCGGAACTGCGTGGCGTGACGATCTGGCGCGACACCTTGCGCGTGCCGGATGCCGGCGTTGAGGCGGCGGCCTGGGTCAGTGAATTCATCGGTAAACCGACGCGTCTGGTGCAAGTGCCGCTTGATCGCGCGCGAACGACCCAATCGGGTTACGGCAAGGACGATGATCAGGTCGCGTTCGCCGATGGCTTCCCGCTGTTGCTGATCGGCCAGGCGTCCCTGGAGGACTTGTCGCAAAAGGTCGGGCGCCCGCTGGAAATGCTGCGCTTTCGGCCCAACCTGGTGATCGAGGGCAGCGAGGCGTATGCCGAGGATGGCTGGAAGCGTCTGCGCATCGGCGATGTCGAGTTCCGTGTGGTCAAGTCTTGCGCGCGCTGCATTCTGACCACTATCGACCCGCAAACCGGTGAACGCAGCGAAGATCGCGAACCCTTGGCCACCTTGCAGAAATACCGTGCCGAGGCCGATGGCGCGATGTTCGGCCAGAATCTGGTCAACGACAGCAACGGCCAACTTGAAGTCGGTATGCCGGTGACGATCCTGGAATAAACCACCCTGAACAAAAATGCCCGCGTCCCAAAAGGACGCGGGCATTTTTTTGTTGCGGTGAAAACCCGGGGTTTTAGCCGCGGTATTCGCACAGGTAAGCGGTGTCGACGGCTACTTTCAGCTGGAACTTGCTGTTGGCGGGCACGTTGAACTGGCTGCCGGCGGCGAAGGTTTCCCAATCGGTGCTGTCAGGCAGTTTGACGGTCAGGGCGCCGGTCACCACGTGCATGATTTCACGCTGGCTGGTGCCGAATTCGTATTCGCCCGGAGCCATGACGCCGATGGTCGCAGGACCTTCAGCGGTGCCAAAGGCGATCGACTTGACGGTGCCGTCGAAGTACTCGTTGACTTTAAACATGGGCGATTCCTCGAAAAGGGCTAAAAAGGGCTGGCCAGTATGCACAAGGCCTCGAACGCCGTCACCTCTCGAGGGGGAGAACCTGCGGCAACAAACGCGCTGTATTGCGCGCATCTTCCAGTGCCCGGTGCTGTTGGCCATTGAACTGCATGCCCGCCAGTTGCAATGCGGCGTTGAGTCCCAGCGGACGCTCCAGGCGTCGGGCCTTGGCAAAGCGCTGTTTGAGATTCATGTGCGGCACGCTGCCCAGAGCACTGTCCAGTTGCAGACGCTGCCACTCTTGCAGCAGTTGCTTGCGATCGTAGTCGCCCCAACTGGCCCAGCCCTCCAGAATCGACTGATGTTGCTCCAGCCATTGCTCGAACGACGGCCATACCTCGCTCAGCGTCTGCGCTGCGTCGACATTGGCCTGAGTGATATGGGTCAGCTCCCGGCAAAACGGCGTCAGCAACGGCCGCTTCAACGGTCGAACGAAGCACTGGAAAAAATCCACTTCGCGCCCTTTACGGTCGACGAGGGTGGCACCGATTTCGATGATTTCCATTTCTGTAACAGGCCATCCACCGTCATCGGTGGTGGCTTCCAGATCGATTACCAGCCAATGAGGCATCGCAGGGTTCCTGGTATCCGCGTCCTGATAGGACTTGAGCGTAGCCAAACCCGACGGATCCGCCTAGCGGCTTATTCGACCTCCAACAAAATCTGACGATTTTTAACCTGATCGCCGACCCGGACCTGCAAGCGCTTGAGCACTCCGTCGATGCCTGACTTGAGCGGATGCTCCATTTTCATTGCTTCGAGCACCACCAGCAGCTGACCTTTGCTGACCGGGCTGCCTTCACTGACCAATACATCGACGATCGCCCCGTCCATCGGTGCCTTCAGGGTACCGCTGCTGACGCTGGCCTGAGCGCTGACCAGCGCCTGGGTCCGATCGATCAGCCGCAGGCTGCCGGGACGGGTGGACAGCCACAGTTGACCCGCGTCGAGACGGTAGGCATAGCGTTGGCGAATGCCATCGATGTCCAGCGTTGCCCAGCGCCCGTCGCACTGGATGACCTTCAAGTGGAGGGTTCGAGGACCGACCGTCAACCTGTAAGGTTGGTCAGGCAGAGCGTTCAGTTCCACCTGCCAGTCCTGATCTTCCACGCCGATGCGATAGTGCAGGGGCACACTGGCGTTGTTGCGCCAGCCGGCCAGCGGGGCGATGTAGGTCTGCGCCGAGGCGTGATAGAACAGCGCGGCAGCAATGGCCAGTTCTTCAGCGCCCGGAACGTGCGGATGCAGGCAAGGGTGGTCGGCGAAAAAGCTCGGGATGAACCCGGTGCTGAACTCGCCGCTGATGAACTGCGGGTGTTGCAGCAAACTGGCGAGTAAACGCTGATTGCTTTGCACCCCCAGCAACACGCTGTCCTGTACTGCCCGCAGCAACTTGCGCCGGGCCTCTTCGCGGGTAGCACCATGGGCGATGATTTTGCCGAGCATAGGGTCATAGAACGGGCTGATGGCCTGGCCTTCGATCAAGCCATGATCGATGCGCACACCGTCCTGCAACGCAAGTTCCCAGGCCTCGATCCGACCGGTTTGCGGCACAAAACCCTGCGCCGGATCTTCGGCGTACATGCGCACTTCCATGGCATGCCCGTTGAGTGGCACCTGCTCTTGTCGCAATGGCAGAGGCAAGCCTTCGGCGACGTGCAACTGCCAAGCCACGAGGTCCAGGCCGGTGATCAATTCGGTGACCGGATGCTCCACTTGCAGCCGGGTGTTCATCTCCAGGAAATAAAACTGCCCGCGCGCATCCAGCAGGAACTCCACGGTACCGGCGCCGATGTAATTGACTGCGCGCCCAGCCTTGAGCGCCGCGTCGCCCATGGCCTGACGCAATTCGGTGGTCATGACCGGGCAGGGCGCTTCTTCGATGACTTTTTGATGGCGCCGCTGGATCGAGCAGTCGCGCTCGCCGAGGTGGATCAAGTGACCGTGTTGGTCGCCGAACACTTGCACTTCGACATGCCGTGGATCGATCAGCGCTTGTTCGAGGATCAGCTCGTCGCTGCCAAACCCGTGCAGGGCCTCGGAGCGCGCGGTTCGCAATTGTTCCAGCAGGTCCCCAGCGCTGTGCACCAGGCGCATGCCGCGTCCGCCACCCCCGGCGCTGGCCTTGATCATCAGCGGGTAACCGATGCGCCCGGCTTCGCGGGTCAAGGTCGCATCGTCCTGTTCAGGGCCTTGATAGCCGTTGATGCAGGGTACGCCGGCCGCGAGCATGGCGAGCTTCGACAGGCGCTTGCTGCCCATCAGCTCAATGGCTTCGGGGCTGGGGCCGATGAAGGTGATGCCGGCGCGTTGGCAGGCGCGGGCGAATTCGGCGTTTTCGGAAAGAAAACCATAGCCGGGGTGAATCGCGTCGGCACCGGTGCGGCGGGCGGCGTCGAGGATGGCCGGGATGTTCAGGTAGGACTGCTGCACCGGGGCCGGGCCGATGTTGACGGCCTGGTCGGCCATTTGTACGTGCAGGGCGTCAGCGTCGGCATCGCTGAAGACAGCGACGGTGCGGTAGCCCAGGGCTTGGGCCGTGCGCTGGATGCGGCAGGCGATTTCACCACGGTTGGCGATCAGGATTTTTTTGAGGGCGGGCATTGGATCTTCTCTCAAGTTGTGCGGTGACAGTTATGGCCTCATCGCGAGCAGGCTCGCTCCCACAGGGAATGCATTGCAATGTGGGAACTGGCTTGCGTGCGATGCTTTTAAGAAGCCCACCCCGGTTTGCGTTTTTGCACGAACGCCATCGTCCCCTCGACCCCTTCCGCGCCAGTCACCGCTTCGCTGAACCACTCAGCCGCTTCGTCCAACAACGCATCGGATGGCTGGCCGGCGCTCGCCAGCAATAGCTTTTTCGTCGTCGCATTCGCCCCCGGCGCGCAGCACAGCACATGGGCGAGCACTTCATCGAGACGCTCGGCCAAGGCTTGTGCGTCATGCTCGACGAAATGCACCAGCCCCATGCGGCGCGCCTGGGTGCCATCGAACCGCGCCGCCGTCAGCGCCAGTCGACGTGCATGGGTCAAGCCGATGCGCTGGACCACGAACGGCGCAATCTGCGCCGGCAGCAGACCCAGGCTGGTTTCCGGCAGGCCGAATTGCGCGTTGTGATCGGCCAGGGCAATGTCGCTAACGCACGCCAGGCCCAATCCACCGCCGAGCACCGCGCCTTGCAGCACGGTGATGACCACTTGCGGCGCGTGTTGCACCGCTTGCAGCAGCGCACCGAAGGCTCTGTTCAAGTCGCGATAGGCGCTTGCCCCATGAGTGCGAGCATTGGCCATGTCCTTGATGTCGCCACCGGCGCAAAAATGCCCGCCGGCACCACCGATTACCACTGCGCGAACCGCTCGATCATCGTGCACCGTCGCCAGCACCGCGCGCAGTTCGTCGACCATCTGCAAGCTCATGGCGTTGCGGCTGTCCGGACGATTGAGGGTGATGTGCAGCACGCCGTTGTGTGATTCCAGCAGCAAGGTCTGACAAGCAGGCAGGGCGCTCATTTCTTTTTCCCCGGCAGGATGCCCATGAGTTTGCAGATGATCCCCAGCATGATTTCGTCGGCGCCGCCGCCAATCGACACCAGCCGCACGTCACGGTAGGCGCGGGCCACCGGGTTGTCCCACATGAAGCCCATGCCGCCCCAATATTGCAGGCAGCTGTCGCTGACCTCGCGGCCCAGGCGCCCGGCCTTGAGTTTGGCCATCGACGCCAGGCGCGTGACGTCCTGGCCTTTGATGTATTGCTCGGTGGCCTGGTAGACCAGTGCGCGCAAGCATTCGATTTCGGTTTGCAGTTCGGCGAGGCGGAAGTGAATGACCTGGTTATCGATCAGCGCGCTGCCGAACGTCTTGCGTTCCTTGCAATACTCGATGGTGCTGTCGACGCAGTATTCCAGGCCCTTGATCATGTTCGCCGCACCGAACAGGCGTTCTTCCTGGAACTGCAGCATCTGCATCATGAACCCCGCACCTTCGTGACCGATGCGGTTGCGCTGCGGCACGCGCACATTGTCGAAAAACACCTGGGCGGTTTCCGAACTGCGCATGCCGAGCTTGTCCAGGTGCGAGCTGAGGCTGATGCCCGGGGTGTTCATCGGCACCATGATCAGCGACTTGTTGACGTGCGGTTTGTCGTCCGAGGTGTTGGCCAGCAAACAGATGAAGTCGGCGCTCGGCGAGTTGGTGATCCACATTTTGCTGCCGTTGATCACGTAGTCGTCGCCGTCCTTGCGGGCGGTCGTTTTCAACCCGGCCACGTCGGAACCGGCGCCGACTTCGGAGACGCCGATGCAGCCAACCTGTTCGCCGGTAATCGCCGGGCGCAGGAACTCTTCGCGCAATTCATCGGAGCCGAAGCGGGCGAGGGCCGGTGTGCACATGTCGGTTTGCACGCCGATGGACATCGGAATCCCGCCGCAGTGGATGGTGCCGAACTCTTCGGCCGCAACGATCGAATAGCTGTAGTCGAGGCCCATGCCGCCAAACTTTTCCGGTTTGGAAATCCCCAGCAATCCGAGGTCACCGGCCTTGCGGAAGATCTCGTGAATCGGGAAGCGCCCGGCCTTTTCCCATTCATCGACGTGCGGGTTGATCTCATGATCGACGAACTGGCGGACGGTGCGACGCAGTGCTTCGTGTTCCTGGGTGAAGATCATTCTTATTGTTCTCCTGTGACCTGCGATCAGAATCTCGCGACGCCAAAACTGTTGGTTTGCAGCGGCCGTACGTCAGCGTCATGACAGATGTCCAGCAGATACCCGAGCAACGTGCGGGTATCGCGCGGATCGATCAAACCGTCGTCCCACAGATTGGCGCTGGCATAAAGTGCCGTGGACTGGCTGTCGAGTTTCTGCGCGGTGACCTGCTCCAGCATGTCGAGCATTTTCGGGTCGGGCACCAGACCGTCCTTGAGCTGCTTGGCCTCGGTGACGATGCGCAGCACTTTGCCGGCCTGGGCACCGCCCATCACCGCCGTGCGGCTGTTGGGCCAGGCGAAGATGAAGCGCGGGTCGAGACCACGGCCGCACATCGCGTAGTTGCCGGCGCCGTAGGAGCCGCCGACGACAATGGTCAGCTTGGGCACTCGGGCGTTGGCCACCGCTTGAATCATCTTCGCGCCATGCTTGATCACGCCTTGCTGTTCCGATTCGGTGCCGACCATGAACCCGGTGGTGTTGTGGAAAAACAGCAGCGGTGTCTGGCTCTGGTCACAGAGCTGAATGAACTGCGCCGCCTTGCTCGCCCCCCTGGGCGTGATCGGGCCGTTGTTGCCGATGAATCCGCAGGCGCGTCCCTGAATGTGCAAGTGACCGCAAACGGTCTGCTGATCGAATTCGCTCTTGAACTCGAGGAAGTTCGAAGCGTCGGCAATTCGCGCGATGATTTCGCGCACGTCATAGGGTTTTTTCGGGTCGTCGGGAATCAGCCCGAGCAGTTCGTCGATAGGGTAGAGCGGGTCTTCCCAATACCGGGCGGGCGCGGCGGGCAAGCGCGCGTTCCACGACAGCAGGCTGACGATTTCGCGTACCTGGCGCACGCCATCGGCGTCGTTCTCGGCCAGGTATTCGGCAGTACCGGCGGTTTGCGCGTGCATCTCGGCGCCCCCCAATTCTTCGTCGGTCGCGACCTCGCCGGTGGCGGCCTTGAGCAGCGGCGGGCCGGCCAGAAACAGCTTGGCTTTGCCCCGCACCACCACCACGTAATCCGAGAGGCCTGGCTGGTAAGCACCGCCCGCCGTGGCCGAGCCGTGGACCACGGTGATCTGCGGCAGGCCCATGGCTGACATTCGCGCCTGATTGGCAAAAGTGCGCGCGCCTTCAACGAAAATCTCTGCCGCGTAATTGAGGTTGGCGCCGCCGCTCTCGGCGAGGGTGATGACCGGCAGTTTGTTTTCCATGGCGATCTGCTGCAGGCGCAGGGATTTTTTCAAACCGCTGGGGGAAATGGTCCCGCCCTTGATCGCGCTGTTGTTCGCCACCACCAGCACCCGCACGCCGGAGACGTAGCCGATGCCGGCAATCAGACCGCCACCGGCCGAGCTGCCGTCCTTGTCGTCGTGCAGTTTATAGCCGGCCAGGCTCGCCAGTTCGAGGAACGGCGCGCCAGGGTCGAGCAGTAGATTGAGGCGCTCACGGGGCAGCAACTGGCCGCGCTTGTCGAACTTGTCTTTGGCTTCGGCTGCTTTGTTCAGCAGGTTTTGCTCAAGCTGTCGGACCTGCTCGATGCCGGCCAGCATCGCGGTTCGGTTGTGGGCGAACTGTTCACTGAGCGGGTCGACCTGAGACTGGATCACCGGCATGGCTTATTCCTTATCCTTGAGCACTTCGGGTAAGTACGCGCGGTGGAAACCGTTGTACGACACACTGTTGGTGGCCTTGTGAATCGGCCACGCACGGCCGCCCAGGCTCGCCGCGCCGTCGATACGCAAGGTGCTGCCGCTGATGAACGCGGCGGCCGGGCTCAGCAGGAAAACAATCGCCGCGCTCACTTCCGATTCCGTGCCGATGCGTTTGAGCGGCACGTGTTCGCGCAGGGTCGGAATCACCGCTTTGAACGCGCCCTCGTAAGTGTCCATGCCGCTGGAAGCGATCCAGCCCGGCGCCACGGCGTTGACCCGCACCCCGGCGTAACCCCATTCGAAGGCGGCGGTCTTGGTCAGGTTGTCCATGCCCGAACGCGCCGCGCCCGAGTGGCCCATGCCGGGCATGCCGCCCCACATGTCGGCGAGCATGTTGACGATGGCGCCGCCGTGCTTGCTCATGGATTGATTGAACACCTCCCGGGCCATCAGGAAGCCGCCCACCAGGTTAGTGCGCATCACGGTTTCAAAACCTTTCTGATTGATCGAGGCCAGCGGCGAGGGGTATTGCCCGCCGGCATTGTTGACCAGGCCATGAATCGGCCCGTGCTTGCGAATCAACTCGCTGACCAGGTGCGTGACCGCTTCTTCCTCGCGAATGTCGCAGATGGCCCAGTCCGCCGTGCCGCCGTCTTCGGCTATCTCGGCAGCGGCGCTTTTCAACTTGTCGGCCTTGCGTCCGACCAACAACACATGCGCGCCGAGGGCCGCCAGTTCGTGGGCGGTGCAACGGCCGATGCCACTGCCGCCGCCGGTGACGATGATGGTTTGGCCGGAAAACAGATCGGCTCTGAAAATCGAATCGTAAGCCATGGCGACAGTCCTCTAGTTGACCTGGTCGGCGATGCGCTGGGGCACCGGAATCTGGATCTCCAACAGCTGCTGGGCGAATGCCTTGCCTTGCGGATCGATGCGCAGGCTGGCCACGCCACCGCCGCCGAGCGCGTTCTCCAGAAGAAAATTGAAGCTGTGGGTGCCGGGCAAATACCAGCGTTCGACGCGTCCGTGAATCGGGTCGAGGACGTGGCTCATCCAATCGACCATCACTTCAGGCGTCAGGGCTTCGGCGATCCACGGCAGATACTCGGGCTCGCGGGCCATGACGCCGATGTTGCTGTGATTGCCTTTGTCACCCGAGCGGGCCACGGCGAGTTTGATCAGCGCCACGCTGGCATCGGCGCGGCCAGTGGGTTGTGGCGGATCGAACGGCACGGGCAGGTCAGCCGGGTCGAGCACATCGACGGCGGGCAGGGCGCACGGGTGGCGTTGCCCCTTGAGATCAATCTCCAACGTGCACGCAGTTTTGTCGATGAGGAACGAGAACAGCCGGATCAGCGGATACACCGTCGGGCGGCCCCCGACAATGCCGGTCAACCCCGGCGCCATGCCCGTCGCGGCCTGGGCGATTTCCCGGGAGAACACAATCAAGGCTTGTTTGCTCGGATGGCGCACGGCGAGCTTGATCACCACTTCGCGACTGTCCTGGCGCTGGCCGTGCGGGCCGTAGGTGGCTTCGCTGCCGAGCAGCTCGATGTTCACTTCGCTGTAGGGCGCCCAGCCGCGCTGGCTGAAGATTTCCGAGGTCTTGTTGATGATCGCCTCGCTGACTCGACGGGCCTTGTCGACCGCGTCGATCCCCGCGATCAGGCAACTGGCGGTGCAACGGAACCCGTCCGGGTACGTGGCGCTGACCTTGTACTGATCGGGGGACGGCAGGCCTTTTGCGCCGTGCACCTGAACCGCGTTTATGCCTTGTTGCACCAGTTTGACTTCAGTGAAATCGCAGACCACGTCCGGCAAAAGGTAGGCCTGCGGGTTGCCGATTTCATACAGCATCTGTTCGCCGACGGTCAGCGGCGTGACCAGTCCGCCGGAGCCTTCGGGTTTGCTGACGATAAATTGGCTGTCGGCGCTAACCTCGACGATGGGGAAACCGATGTGTTCGTAATCGGGCACGTCACGCCAATCGGTAAAATTGCCGCCGGTGCATTGGGCGCCGCATTCGATGATGTGCCCGGCCAGGGCGGCTTGGGCCAGCTTGTCGTAGTCATGCCAGGACCAGCCGAATTCATGCACCAGCGCGGCGCTGACCACCGCGCTGTCGACCACGCGTCCGGTGATGACGATGTCGGCACCCAGGCGCAGGGCTTCGACGATACCCGGTGCGCCGAGGTAGGCGTTGGTCGAGACGCACATCGGTGGCAAGGGCGCGCCGCTGAACATCTCCTGGGCGCCAAGGCTGCTCAGCTGTTTGAACTGCGGTTGCAAGTCATCGCCCAGCAGCACGGCGATTTTCAGCGCCACGCCGGCTTTGTCGCACGCTGATTGCAGGGCGGCGGCGCAGGCTTGCGGGTTGACCCCGCCAGCGTTGCTGATGACACGGATCTGTTGTTCGGCGAGTTGCCCCAGCAGCGGACTGAGGACTTCGATGAAGTCACCTGCATAGCCTGCCTGCGGGTCTTTCATCCGTGCGCCGGCCATGATCGACATCGTTATCTCGGCTAAATAGTCGAAGACCAGATAGTCCAGACGCCCACCTTCCACCAGTTGCGCGGCGGCGGTCGAGGTGTCGCCCCAGAACGCGCTGGCGCAGCCGATGCGAATCGTTTTAGGCACAGTCAATTCCATAACCCTCTCCGACAGAAGTGCATCGAGACTACCAAGCAAGCGCTTGGTTTGTAAACGGCTGAAATATCTTCTCCCCGAGCGCTTGCTTGGTAGCCGTTGCCAGCTTAAATTGCCCGCGCATCCCGCTGTTTTAGCGGCGAGCGGCGCCTCTGATTGATCGACTGTAGGAGAGAACGGGTGGACGAGCAAAAAGCCCTGAGGGTCATGCGCGAATTGGTAGACAGCGGCCAATTGACCGACCCGGACAGCGCCCGCGGCAAACTGCTGCAAGTGGCGGCTCACCTGTTTCGCAACAAAGGTTATGAACGCACCACCGTGCGCGATCTGGCCGGCGCCGTGGGCATTCAGTCGGGCAGTATTTTTCATCACTTCAAAAGCAAGGACGAAATCCTGCGGGCGGTGATGGAGGAGACTATCCGCTACAACACCGCGTTGATGCGCGCAGCCCTGGCGGAGGCGAGCAACGTGCGCGAACGGGTATTGGCGCTGATTCGCTGCGAATTGCAGTCGATCATGGGCGGCAGTGGTGAGGCGATGGCGGTGTTGGTGTATGAATGGCGTTCGCTTTCCGAAGACGGGCAGGCGCAAGTGCTGGCCTTGCGTGACATCTATGAAGCGCTTTGGCTGCAGGTGCTGGGGGAAGCCAAGGACGCCGGTTTTATCCGTGGGGATGTGTTCATTACGCGTCGCTTCCTGACGGGTGCATTGTCCTGGACCACCACCTGGTTTCGTGCCGATGGCAGCATGAGCCTCGATCAATTGGCCGATGAAGCACTGATTCTTGTACTCGAAGAAAAACATTAAGTTTGTTCTGAGGCCGCAGGAAACTGGCTAAGTGGCCGAAACCGCCTAGTTTGAATGCATTGATGCGTATTTTTGGGGAGTGGGTTGTTTTGATGTCTTCGCCAATCAGGATGGCCTCGCGGCTTTTGCTGGCATCGCTTGCAGCGTTATGCGTATTGCCGTCCCAGGCTGCGCAATTGGTGCGGATCGGTGCCGCCCATTTTCCACCCTATACCGTGCGCCCCGAATCCGGTGCCGACACGGGCCTGCTCCCGCAATTGGCGGAAGCCTTGAACCGGTTGCAGAGCGACTATCAGTTCGTCCTGGTACCGACGTCGATTCCCCGGCGATTCGGTGATTTCAAGCAAGGCCGGGTCGACATGGCGATTTTCGAGAACCCCGACTGGGGCTGGAAGGACATTCCCCACACCAGTGTCGACATGGGGCTTGAAGACGCCGAAATTTTTGTCGCGCAACGCCAGCCTGATCGCCAGCAAAACTATTTTGCCGATCTCACCGGCAAACGTCTGGCGCTGTTCAGCGGCTATCACTACGAGTTCGCCAACTTCAATGCCGAACCGAAATTTCTCGCGCAAAACTACAACGCCACGCTGACCTATTCCCACGACAGCAACCTGCTGATGGTGCTGCGCGGGCGGGCGGACATTGCCCTGGTGACGCGCTCCTACCTGAGCGATTACCTGCTGCGCAACGAGAAAGTCGCCGACCAGTTGCTGGTGTCCCAGCGCATCGATCAGGTGTATCACCACTACGCCATCCTCAGCCCGGCCGCCCCCATCAGTGGCGAAGCGTTCGGCAAATTGCTGAAAAGGCTGCGGGACAATGGCCAAATGCTGAAGATTTTCGATCCGTACAAGATCGCCGTGGTGCCAGTTCCAGGAAGCTGAAAACACGCCACAGGTCGCGTATTTCGCGCGTTGCTTAAATTTCCTGCCCCGCTGCCGCCATGGATCTGTGTTCGCAGGACTCGTGTGGGAGCGAGCTTGCTCGCGATGAGGGCTGCGCAAGCACCACAAGGTTGACTGCGGAACGCTGGCGGCACAGTCTTCCCGCTCCAGTTTTCATAGAGGAGACAGTCAATGCCTTTCGCCACGGTTGACGGACAAGCCCTTCATTACATCGATCAAGGCACCGGCCCGGCCGTTCTGCTGGCCGGCAGTTACCTGTGGGACCAAGCCATGTGGGCGCCGCAGATTGCTGCCTTGTCGCAACACTATCGGGTGATTGCCCTGGACCTGTGGGGCCACGGTGAGTCCGGTCCTCTTCCCGAAGGCACACAGTCATTGGATGACATCGCGCGTCAGGCCTTGGCCCTGCTCGATCATCTGCACCTGGAGCGTGTCACGCTGGTCGGCCTGTCGGTCGGTGGCATGTGGGGCGTGCGTCTGGCGCTCTCGGCGCCACAGCGAATCAACGGCCTGGTGCTGATGGACACCTATGTCGGTGTCGAACCGCAACCGACTCGCCAATACTATTTCTCGCTGTTCAAACAGATCGAAGACACCGGCGTGATTGCCCCACAACTGCTCGATATCGTGGTGCCGATCTTCTTCCGTCCAGGGATCGATCCACAGTCGGCGCTGTATCAGGCGTTTCGCGCGATGCTGGCGGCGCTACCGCCGCAGCGTCTGCGTGAAAGCATCGTGCCGATGGGGCGAATTACGTTTGGACGTGATGACCTGTTGCCGCGTCTGGGCGAGCTGAATGCCGAGACCACGCTGGTGATGTGCGGTGATCAGGACAAACCGCGGCCACCGAGCGAAACGAAGGAAATGGCCGAGTTGATCGGTTGCCCTTATGTGCTGGTGCCGGAGGCCGGGCATATCTCCAATCTGGAGAATCCGCAGTTTGTGACTGAGGCTTTGTTGAAGTTTCTGTCTGAAAGAAATTAGTCGAGCTTGCTGGCCCATCGCGGGCTTGCCCGCGATGGGCCAGTTAATTCACTTCGGCCCGAGAATCTTCGCCAATTTGTCCGGCGACGGTGCACCTTGCTGTTGTTGCAACTCGCCTTTGTCGTCCATATAGAAAATCGCCGGGGTGGCCTGTAGCTCCAGGTCTTCCATCAACTGCATGTTGGCCGCGAGCTTGGCCTGAATCCCTGGCGGAACATCTTTCAGGGCTTTGAGCGAACTGCCCTTGCCAGACTTTTCGTGCTCTTCCAGCGCCTTGCTCGGGTCCTTGGCGGCCAGCAGCGCGGCGGACTTGCCCGGGCTGTCTTCGCGAATGATCCCGACCATGATATGGCGCAGTTGCACCTTGCCGGCCTTGACCCACGGCCGCGCCTGTTCCCAGAACATGTTGCAGTAAGGGCAGTTCGGATCGCTGAACAGGTAGACGACACGCGGTGCATCCTTGGCGCCGTCACCGATCCAGTTGCTGGCTTCCATTTTTCCCCAGACTTCCTTGGCCATCGGCGCGTAGACCAGCTTCTGCAACGGGGCGTTGCTCAGGTCATTGCCCTCGGCGTCGTACAAACTTCCCAGTAGCACGTGTTTACCATCCGGCGTCAGGTACAGCGCCATGCCACGGTTCTGGTATTGCGCCGCGTAACCACGCAGACCATCGGGCGCATCGAACTGGCCGACGATCTTGGCGCCCTTGGCTTCGATTTTCTTGATCGCGTCAGGCAGTTCTTCAGCAGCCTGCACTGACGGCAGGTGCAGCAACGCAGCACCGAGGGTCAGCGTCAGCAAGTGGCGGAGGCGGGGCATGGCAGTTTCCTTGAAGGGGTGGCCGAGGCGGCAGGAAGAGGGGAGTCGAAGTTTTCCAGGGCACGGGCCAGGCTGGCCTGCGAGAGTTCGCCCAAATGGCTGCCCAGCAGTCGACCGTCCGGGCTATAGAACAGCGTCGTCGGCAGTGCCATGGAGCCCACGGCCTGGCCCAATCGACCGCTGCCATCGAACAGTACGTTGGCCAGGCTCAGGCCCTGGGTTTCGAGGAACGTGCTGACGCTTTGCATGCTTTCGGCCTGATTGACGAACAGGAAGGTCAGGTCCGGGCGCTGTTGCTGGGCGTTTTCCAGCACCGGCATTTCCCGACGGCAGGGCGGACACCAAGTGGCCCACAGGTTGATGACCAGCGGACCACCCTTATAGTCCGCCAGTTGCACGGTTTCGCCGGCGGCATTGCGCAGGGCGATTTCCGGCAGGCGGGTGCCTTGTTCGTAAATGCTCAGGGAGAACGTCGCCAGCAGCCAGAACGCCAGGCCGCTGGCCACGCCAAAGCCCAGCGGACGGCGCAAGCCCGGGCGTCGCCAGCCGCGATACAACGCGGTGAGCAACAGCACCAAGACCCCGGGCCAGGCGAGGAAACCACCGTCACGCAGGTCAATGATCTGCCACGGGTCGTTGCGATATTGCGCCCAATAGGCGACCACGAAACAGATCCTTGCTGCCAGCAGGCCGAGTAAAAACAGGCTGAACAGTGCCGACTCCGGATTCTCGCCGCCGCGCTTGGCCACTCGCCAGCCGACAAAGGTCGCCAGTGCCAGCGCACTGATCAGCAGCAAATGGTTAAGCGCGATGGCAAAAGTGCCGAGGGTAAAAGTCAGCATTAACGAGCATCTCGGGTGGTGGTCCAGCGTTGCAGGAATGTGTCGGCATCCACCTCACCGGTGATGCGCTGGCTGCGGCGCTCTTCGCCGTCTGCGCCGATCCACACGAAACTCGGTGGCCCCGGCACTTTATAACGGCCGAGCAGTTCGCGGCTGGCGGCATTGTCGGCCGTCACGTCCAGCCGTAGCAAGCGCACGTCACTCAAGGCTTGCATCACGTTGGCCTTGGCGAAGACCGTTTTTTCCATGACCTTGCACGACACGCACCAGTCCGCGTAGTAGTCCAGCAGCACCCATTGGCCCTGGGCCTTGGCGGCATCCAGTTCCTGTTGCAGTACTTGTGGGCTGTTGATCGTGGTGAACGCCTCGTGGCCACTTGGGCGGGTGGTGTTGCCGGAAGCTGCGGCGCTGTAGATCTGCAACGGTTTGAGCAGATCAGCGCTGCCGCCGGCGGCGCCGATCAGCAGCAGGCTACCCCAGATCCCGAGCAGCAGTGAGCTGGCGCCAAACAAATGGGCAATGCGGCCAAACCCCTGCGACTGTTTCCAGGCACTGAACGCGGCGATCAGCAGCAACGCACCGCACAGGCCGATCCACAACGACTCATCCAGCACCGGACGCAACATCAGCAACGCTGTTGCCAGGAACAGAAAGCCGAACACGCCCTTGAGCAGGTTCATCCAGGCGCCGGGTTTGGGCAGGAAGCGATTGCCCACTGTCACCAGCAACAGCAGTGGCACACCGATGCCGATGCCCATGGCAAACAGAATCAGCCCGCCATGCAACGCGTTGCCGCTTTGCGCGATATAGAGCAGGGCACCGGCCAATGGCGCGGTCATGCACGGGCCAACCAGCAAACCGGACAAGGCCCCCAGCACGCCAGCGCCGACCAGGCTGCCCCCACGCTGATTACGCGAGACGTTTTCCAGTCGATCGCGCACGGCCACCGGCAGTTGCAACTCGAAGAAGCCGAACATCGGCAATGCCAACAGCACAAACACTGCCGCGAAGCTGCCCAACAGCCAAGGGTTCTGCAATAACGCCTGAAGGTTTGCACCGAGCATCGCGGCCAGCACGCCCATCGCGGCATACACCAGCGCCATGCTGACGACGTAACTGCCCGCCAGGGCAAACCCGCGTTTGGGCGCGGCACCACTGCCGACGATCAAACCGGCCAGGATCGGCAGCATCGGCAACGAGCAAGGGGTAAACGCCAGCAGCAGGCCCAATCCGAAGAACACCAGCAAGCTCCAGCCCAGTGCCCTTTGTTGCAGGTCACTGGCCAGGGCTTGATCCGGCGCCTGGCTTAAGGTCGCCGTGGCAGCGCTGCCGCCCAAATCCACGACTTGGGTTTGCGGCGGATAACACAAGCCCGCGTCGGCACACCCCTGGAAGCCTACTTTGACCTGACCGGTGACTCCCGCTGGAATCTTCAGTTCAAGGCCCTGGCGATAAACCTGTTGCTCACCAAAGAACTCGTCACTGTGGGATTCGCCTTCGGGTAATACAGGATGTTGCTCCGGGGCCAATCCCTCGAATTTCAGACGTTTCTGATAAAGGTAATAACCGTCGGTGATTTGCCAATAGAGCTGTGTTTCGCCCGATTCAAGGCGTTCGGACGTGAAGATGAAAGCTTTGCCAACGGGAAGAAAGTCGGGTTTGGTTTCAAATGGATTGTTGCCAGTCTGTGCCTGAGCGAGGCTGGCAAACAATCCAAAAACAAACAGGAAAAAAACACGCATCGGCAACGCCTTGGAATTTACAGGTTCAGATCACGATGAGGGGCATCGATTAACCGGGTGTTAACGCAAGGCGTCAGCGTGTGTCTTGCTATTTCAAACGTGCTCCGCGGTTCAGCTTGTGTATTTAGCGAGCATCGTTATAGGTCAGTCGGTATTCGGACAGGGCACCATGAGTGAGCTTCCAATCCTGTGCGAAGGTCAAGGCTGACTCGATTTGTGCCGCGGTCATGTCGTCACCGATTTGCGCAAGATTACTGATCGCGGTATCGAGTTGGGAAAAGTCACGAGTACTGTCAATCACTAGCCATATCAACCCATAACCTTTCACAAGGTCTCGGTCATATCCATATTCATTGGCGTCTTCCTCGTCTGTGTAGTCAAAGGAGAGCGCGTACCCATAATCGAGTAACGCGTTGACGTCGCTGATGTGCACCCTTTTTTCCAGCCATTGGCGCTTTGCGGCTTTGTCGTTGCTGCCTGGCCTGCGATTGCTGTACCAGAGCATGGCTTTCGGAAAACCGGCATCGGCAGCTTTTTTAAGCAGATCATTAACCGCCGCATAACGAACGACGCCTTCTGGAATAAGGGTTGTATCCTTGTCATACCGTAGCGCCAGGATGTATTGCCCTTCTTGAAAATTCGCCTCGGCGGATTTTTTCAACCAGTCAATATCCTGGGTCAGTTCATACATCTGAAGCATTGCTTCGCCACTGCCTCCATCGGCTGCTGCCTGAGCCAGCGTTTTGGCTTTCTTCACAGAGGCCTCGTCTGCCAGCCGCATCAAGGCGTAAACATGATCCTGGGCGGCGGCGAGCCGGTACCATTTTTTTGCTTCTTCGGTCACGGCTTTGTCCTGTCGCCTGAACACTTCGCCCAAGGCAAACTGCGCCGTAGCATCACCGGCACAGGCCGGAACCTTCAAATAAGCTTCCGCGTGGGTGAACTCGCCCAGGTTGTACAGTTCCATTCCTCTTTTTTTTGCAATTTCTTGCTGCTCTTGTACGGATTTGATTAATAAAGTCAGGTTTTCGAGAAAACCGAACAGCATCGTCAGTGCATCTGGATGGGTATACATCATTGATTCCTGTGTTCATGGAGGGTTGAGGTGCCACCCGACACAGGCTATTGAGTGAAGAGAAGTGAAGTGCGGTACATAGTTACCGCATGCCATGAAGTGACGACTTGCCGGGACAGCCATCGTTGACCGCGACATAATCCCGGGTTAATCGGTAGCCGTTTTAATCAACGCATTTGCACAGGTAGAACCATGCACGTACTGGTTTGCGAAGACGATGAGCTAATCGCCAGCGGCATTGTCGCAGGGCTCACCGCCCAGGGTCTGACCGTGGAGCATGTCGCCACAGCCTCCGCCGCCAGGGCCATGCTCAAGGTCGCCGAGTTCGACGTGATGGTGCTCGACCTTGGCTTGCCTGATGAAGACGGCCTGAAGTTGTTGCAGCAGTTGCGACAGCATGGCCTGGAAATTCCGGTGCTGATTCTCACTGCGCGAGACTCGGTCACCGACCGTGTCGACGGCTTGCAAGCCGGTGCCGACGATTACCTGCTCAAGCCATTCGACTTGCGCGAACTGGCAGCGCGCCTGCACACGCTGTTGCGGCGAGTGGCGGGACGCAGCGTCAACCTGATCGAACACGGCCGCCTGACTTATGACCCGAGCAGCCGCGAAACCATGCTGGGCGGTCAGCCGGTAGACCTTTCGCGTCGCGAGCAGTCGCTGTTGCAGGCCTTGCTGCACAACCGCGGCCGGGTGCTGTCCACCGAACAACTCAAGGACAGCGTCTACGGTTTCAACGACGAGCTGGAAAGTAACGCCCTCAACGTGCATATCCATCACCTGCGGCGCAAACTCGGCAATGGCATTGTCGAGACAGTGCGCGGCCTGGGCTATCGCCTGGGGCCGGCCGATGGCGGAGAAGAGTCGAAGTGATGAGTCTGCGTTTGCGCCTGAGCCTGACGCTCGGCGCCGCCTTTGCGTTGATCTGGGCCCTGGCGGCGGCCTGGATGCTCAGCGACTTGCGCAATCAGATGATGTTTTCCCTCGACCAGCGGCTGGTGGCGTCGGCGCGTATGGTCGCCGGCCTGATGGAGCAATTGCCGCCGCTACCGACCAAGGGCGAGGGGACGCATTTCAGCGCCGAACAATTGAACATCCCCGGCGGCATGGCCTGTCAGGTCAGTTCCTTGCGTGGCGAAATCCTCGCCCGCAGTCACAGCGAGCCGCAACAAACGCTGGAAGCCGAGAAACTGGGCTTCCACGATCAGATGATCGATGGCGCGCCATGGCGCAGTTTCACCCTGTCGCGCGGTGATCTGCGCATCACCACCGCCGACCGGCAGATCGAGCGTGAAGCCCTGAACATGTCGATCCTGCTGGCCGCGTCGGTGCCGGTGGGCGTCGCATTGCTCGGCTGCCTGTGCCTGCTCTGGCTCGGCATCGGCCAAGGGCTGGCGCCACTCAACCGGATGCGTGATGCGTTGATGCGGCGCAGCGCCGACTCCCTTGAACCGTTGCAAATCCAGCCGCTGCCCAGTGAGCTGCAACCGCTGCTGGACACCCAGAATCAGCTGTTCCAGCGCATCGGCAAGACCATCGAACGCGAGCGACGCCTGACGGGCGACGCGGCGCATGAATTGCGCAGCCCGCTGACCGCAATCAAGACCCACCTGCAGGTGGCACGCATGACCGACGGCGCCGCGCGGGATCAGTCTCTGGCCCGGGCCGAAGAGGGCGCCGACCGCATGCACCGCACCCTGGAACAATTACTGTTGCTGGCGCGCGTCGAAGGCAGTCTGTCGTTCGATGACGGTGTGCAGTGCAGCGCCGAGCAAGTGGCGAAACTGGCGATTCAGGATGCGGCCAGCGGCGATCGTCAGCGGATCAAGTTCCAGGCGCCGGCGAAGTTCTCCGCTGCACCGGTGCAGATGCCGGCCGTGTTGTCGATTGCGGCGTTACGCAACCTGCTGGACAACGCCCTGCGCCATACCCCGGGTGATGGGCCGGTGGAGCTGACCCTGGAAACCACCGGCAATCGGGCACGCTTTCTGGTCCGCGATCACGGCCCGGGCATTGCCGAAGACGACTTGCAACATCTGACTCAACGCTTCTGGCGCAACGGCCAGAGCACCGGCTGCGGCCTGGGGCTGGCAATCGTCCAGGCGATCGTCCAGCGCTGTGGCTGCACGT
Source organism: Pseudomonas sp. fls2-241-R2A-110 (assembly GCF_030209165.1). NCBI lineage: Bacteria > Pseudomonadati > Pseudomonadota > Gammaproteobacteria > Pseudomonadales > Pseudomonadaceae > Pseudomonas > Pseudomonas sp. fls2-241-R2A-110. The sequence goes on from NZ_JARVSN010000006.1 coordinate 253,658, forward strand.
TGCATTTCGACAGCCGTCCGGATGGGTTGCGCGTTGAGCTGACCATGCCGTTGCAACCGCTCTAACCAACACCCCAATCCCCTGTGGGAGCGAGCTTGCTCGCGATAGCGGCTGCACATCCAACTTGATGTGACTGATATACCGCCATCGCGAGCAAGCTCGCTCCCACAGGGGGGGGTGCACATCAAAAGTAACGTCTCTCCATTAGTCGCGGGGCTCGAACGGCGCTATCGTCCCCGGCAGCTTTTTCTCAATGGATTGAGGTACAGCGCCATGGATGCACCCCTGCATATTTGTCAGGCAACCCCCGCCGACGCCGGCATTATCAGCCGGATCGTCGAGCGTTCCATTCGCGTCGGCTGCGCGCTCGACCACCGCAACGATCCGCGAACCGTTGCCGCGTGGACCCACAACAAAACCACCGAACACATACAGCCCTGGCTGACCGATCAACGGTTTTACCTGAACATCGCGCTGTTGCAGGACAAACCGGTGGGTGTCGCGATGGCGGCGATCAACGGCAAGGTTGCGTTCTGCTACGTGCAGCCTGAATGGTTTCGTCGCGGTGCCGGAGAGGCGCTGGTGCACGACCTCGAAGGCTGGTTGATCGAACGGGGCGCACGCCAGGCCCGACTCAACAGCACCCGCACCAGCGAGGCCTTTTACCGCCATCTGGGATACCGGCCCTGCGCCGACACCTTCGCCGTGGCAGGCCTCCATGCCATCCCCATGCACAAGACTTTGGTGCCCCGTTTATATAACCAACCCCAAAACATTCTTAAGTGAACGGCATTACCTGTGGGAGCGGGGTTGCCCGCGATAGCGCCTTATCATTCGACATCGACGCTGGCTGACCCACCGCAATCGCGGGCAAGCCCGCTCCCACAGGGGGTATCGATTCACTTCAGAATGCGCAGTTGCGCCGATCCAACACGAAACATGGTTCACGGCATCACTGTCCGGCCATTGATGGGCCGGACCGACTCCCTAAGATGGAGCGCAGACGCCTGAACCCCGCGAGCCTGAGCGAGCCTCTCCATGACTTCAGCAAGAACCCTTTACGACAAACACATCGATTCCCACACGGTGTGTCGCCTCGATGACCAGGGCCACGTCCTGTTGTATATCGATCGCCAGGTCATCAACGAATACACCAGCCCCCAGGCGTTCAGCGGGCTGCGCGAGGCCGGACGCGGGGTCTGGCGTGCCGGCACCGCGTTGGCGGTGGTCGATCACGTCAACCCCACCACACCGCTGCGCATTGCCGCCATGCCCGACCCCGGTGGTGCGAGGCAGGTGTCGTACCTGGCGGACAACTGCCGGGATTTCGGCATCGAATTGATCGACATCCTCAACAAACGCCAAGGCATCGAACACGTCATTGCGCCTGAGCAGGGTTTCATTCTGCCGGGCATGGTGATCGCTGCCGGCGACAGCCACACCACCACGTATGGCGCCCTCGGCGCGTTCGGTTTCGGCATCGGCACCTCCGAGATCGAGCACCTGCTGGCGTCCCAGACCCTGGTCTACAAACGCCTGAAAAGCATGCGCGTGACGGTGGACGGCGAGCTGGCGCCGGGGTTGACCTCCAAGGATGTGATCATGGCGCTGATCGGCCAGATCGGCGCATCCGGGGCCACCGGCTACGCCATCGAGTTTTGCGGCACGACCATCAATGCCTTGAGCGTCGAAGCGCGCATGACCATTTGCAACATGGCGGTGGAGGCCGGGGCCCGAGGTGCCTTCATGGCGCCGGACGAAAAAGTATTCGCCTACCTCAAGGACAAACCCCGGGCCCCTAAAGGTGAATTGTGGGAGCGCGCCGTCGAGAAGTGGCGGGACTTGCACAGCGACTTGGATGCTCAGTTCGACCGCGAAGTGACAGTGGACGCCAGCGCCCTGGAACCGATGGTCACCTGGGGCACCAGCCCGGACCAGGCCTCGCCCATCGGCGCCCACGTGCCTGATCCGCAAGATGTCAGCGACTTGATCCTGCGCCAGGACATGCGCCGCGCCCTGAAATATATGGGGCTGGAAGCCGGCATGCCGCTCAGCGACATCGTCATCAGCCACGCCTTCATCGGCTCGTGCACCAATGCGCGCATCGAAGACCTGCGCGATGCCGCCAGTGTGGTTCGCGGCAAACACGTCGCCGAACATGTACGGGCGATGATCGTGCCGGGCTCCACCGAAGTCCGGGATCAGGCCGAAGCCGAGGGGTTGGCGGCGATCTTTATCGAGGCCGGTTTCGAATGGCGCCAGTCCGGTTGCTCGATGTGCCTGGCGATGAACGACGACGTGCTTGCCCCCGGCGACCGCTGCGCCTCCAGCACCAACCGCAATTTCGAAGGCCGTCAGGGCGCCGGCGCCCGCACGCACTTGATGAGCCCGGCCATGGTTGCCGCCGCCGCCATCACCGGCCGCTTGACCGACATCCGTCACTTTGGAGCCCGCGCATGAGCCTGCAACCATTCACTCAAGTCACCGGCAATGCAGCCCCGATGCTCGCGGCCAATATCGACACCGACGTGATCATGCCCAAGCAGTTTCTCAAGGGCATCGACCGCGCCGGGCTGGATCGGGGGTTGTTTTTTGACCTGCGGTTTTTGCCGGACGGTTCGCCAAATCCCGAATTCGTGTTGAACAAGCCCGCATGGCAGGGCGCGAGCTTCATGGTGGTCGGGCCGAATTTCGGCTGCGGGTCGAGCCGCGAGCATGCGGTCTGGGGCTTGAAACAGATGGGGATTCGGGCGCTGATCGGCAGCAGCTTTGCCGGGATTTTCTATGACAACTGCCAGCGTAACGGGGTGTTGTTGATTACCCTGGAAGAAGCAGTGTTACAGCAGCTCGGGCAAGTGGTCAGTGAGCCGGACAGTGCGCTGATCAATGTCGATCTGGACGCTCAGGAGATTCGCCTTCATGCGGGGCAGATCATCCCGTTTGAAATCGACACTTTGCGCAAAACCGCGTTACTCCTCGGCCTCGACGCCATCGGCACCACCTTGCAGCGTAGCGAGCAAATCAAAGCCTTCGAGCGTAGTCACCTGGCGGCCAACCCCTGGCTAAGCTGAACCACAAATCCAAATGTGGGAGCACTACACCGACAACCCCTTGAAGTGCTCCTGCAAAAATTCCACACACGCGCGCAACTTCCCGGAATACGCCAACCGCGTCGGGTACACCGCCCAGACGTTGGCGCTCTGGGTGTATTCAGGCAGTACCTGGACCAGCCGCCCTTGTTCCAGCAACGGTTTCACATCCCACAATGAGCGCAGCAACACGCCGCGCCCATCCAATGCCCACTGCAAGACAATCTCCCCATTGTTGGACGACAGCGGCCCGCTGACCCGCACACTGTCCTGAACCCCGTCGCGTTCCAGGTTCCAGATGCCGAACGCGTTGTCGCGCTCCTTGATCACCAGGCAATGCTGCTGTTCCAGATCCGCCAGCGTCTGCGGCGTACCGTGGCGTTCCAGGTAAGCGGGGGCGGCGCACAACACCCGTCGGTTGCTCACCAGATGCCGACCAATGTGCTGGCCGGGAATGTCGTCGCCGACACGGATCTCCAGATCAAAGCCTTCGTTGACGATGTCCACCACTCGATCGAACAGGTCCAGGCGAATCTCCAGTTCCGGATAACGCTCGGCCAGCAACGAGAGAGCCGGTGCCACATGGTTACGGCCGAAACCGAAAGTGCTGCATAAATGCAGACGTCCGCGAGGGCTGTCGTGGGCGTCGGAAAGTTCGTCGTGCAGTTGCTGGAAGTCATCGAGAATGCGCAGCGCCCAACGCTGAACCCGCTCACCGTCCTCGGTCAGTGCGATGCGTCGGCTGGTGCGATGCAGCAGGCGCGTGCCGAGGGTGGTTTCGAGAATCTGGATGCGCTTGCTGACGTAGGCGGGCGACAGGCCCAGTTCATCGGCAGCGGCGGCGAAACCGCTTTTGCGGATGACAGTGAGTAAAACGCGCAAGTCTTCGGGTAGGGGCACGGTGTCTTTCTTGAGGGTCATGACAGAACGAGCACTGGCGGCATGAGCCGCCAGCATAGCATCGCGGGAGAGGTTGCTATTCAGCGCAAAGCTTGGCTGCGGCCCGGGCATGACGCCCGCGCTTGAGGGCAATCGGCGCCATTTTGCTGCGGTCCAGTTCACCTTCCCACGCCGCCACCACCAACGCTGCCACCGCGTTGCCGATGATATTGGTCAGGGATCGGCATTCAGCCATGAACCGGTCCACGCCGAGGATCAAGACCATCGCCGCCACTGGCACCGTTGGTACCACCGCCAGGCTCGCCGCCAACGCCACGAACCCCGCGCCAACCACCGCGCCCGCGCCTTTGGAGGTGAGCATCGCCACCGCCAGCAAGGTCAATTGCTGCTCCAGCGTCAGGTCGATATTGGTGGCCTGGGCCAGAAACAGCACCGCCAGGGTCATATAGATATTCGTACCGTCGAGGTTGAACGTGTAGCCGGTCGGCACCACGATACCGACCACGCCCTTCGACGCGCCGAGGCTTTCGAGTTTCTGGATCAACTGCGGCAGCGCCGATTCCGAAGAGCTGGTGCCGAGCACGATCAACAACTCAGCCTTGATGTACGCCAGCAATTTAAAAATGCTGAACCCGGCATAGCGGGCGATGCTGCCCAGCACACAGGCGACGAAGATAAACGCGGTCAGGTAGAACGTGCCGATCAGTTTCAGCAGCGGCAACAATGAGCCGAGGCCGTACTTGCCGATGGTGAAGGCAATCGCGCCGAATGCACCGATCGGCGCCACGCGACTGATGATGCCGACGATGCGGAAAAACACTTCGCTGGCCTGGTTGATGATGCCGACCAAGGGCCGACCCTTTTCGCCGACCATCACCAGCGCAATGCCGAACAGCACCGAAACGAACAGCACTGGCAAGATTTCACCCTGGGAGAACGCCTCGAAAAACGTCGTCGGAATCACGTGCAACAGAAACCCGGTCACGCCTTCGCCGTGTTGCGCCTGGCCGACGATCCCGCGCAGGCCAGTGACGGCCCGCGGTGGGCGTGGACTCAGATCAGTGCGTCGCGGCTATCAGCGCAGGAAGCCGAGGACTTCGGCGAGCAGCAGTTCGGGGGCTTCTTCGGCGATGTAATGGCCGGCGGGCAGGGCTTTGCCGCGCACGTCGGTGGCGACGAGTTGCCATTCCTTCAGCGGCTCGAAACAACGTCCGACGGTGCCTTCGGCGCCCCACAGAATCAGCAATGGCAGGTGCAGGAACTGGCCGGCGGCGATGCTGGCGCGGTCATGGTCCAGATCGATGCTGGCGCTGGCGCGATAATCCTCGCAGATCCCGCGCGCGGTGCCCGGCAGTTTCAGGCAGCGCAGGTATTCGGCGAAGGCTTCAGGCGTGAACGGCTTGAGCCCGGCGCTGCGGCTTCCCATGACGCTGCGCAAGTAGGCTTCAGGATCAGCTTCGATCAGGGTTTCCGGCAGCGGCGCCGGGCGGATCAGGAAGAACCAGTGCCAATAGGCGCGGGCAAAGGCTTCGTTGGTTTGCTCATACATCGACAAGGTCGGAGCGATATCCAGCAGCACCATGCGTTGCACGTTATCGGGATGATCCAGCGCCAGCCGATGGGCAACCCGGGCACCACGGTCGTGGGCCAGCACCGAGAACTGGTCGAAGCCCAGGGACTGCATCAACTCGACGCCGTCCTTGGCCATTTCGCGTTTGCAATAGTGTGTGTGGTGATCGTCGGCTGGCGGTTTAGCGCTGTCGCCGTAACCGCGTAGGTCGGCGGCAACCACAGTGAAATGCTCGACCAGTTGCTCGGCAATTTTGTGCCAGATGACATGGGTTTGCGGGTGACCGTGCAGCAACAGCAAACCCGGCCCGGTGCCGCCGATGCGGTAGGTGATGTCAACGCCGTTGACGTGGCGCTGGTCTTTCAGGAATCCGGCGAACATGGGGAATGACTCCTTGTTGTAGTTGCCTGCATCCTGGAAGTGTTGCCCGGTCAGGGCAAGGCGCAAAGCGTGTAGGGCTTGTTCATGAAGTGTGTTTCGGTGGCGTTGCTGATGGCCTCATCGCGGGCAAGCCCGCTCCCACAATGATTTGTGTACGCCTGCCCATGTGGGAGCGGGCTTGCCCGCGATGAGGCCTGATCAGGCAGCGGAAATCTCAGCCCTGCTTGAACATCTCTTTGGCCCGCTGCTCAATCTGCGCCTGGGTCAAATCCTCCTTGCGCGTGGCCAGAAACCACAGATGCCCATAGGGATCTTTCAAGGTCCCCGAGCGATCGCCATAAAACTGATCCTTGACCTCGGACACCACCGTGCCACCGGCCGCAATCGCCTGTTTATAGGACTTGTCCACGTCGTTCACATACAGATGCAGCCCCACGGACGGCGACTTGTCCGGGTTGCTCAACGGCCCCTGATCGCACGGCGTGCCGAGCATGATCGGGCAATCGCCAATCCTCAGCTCGGCATGCCCGATGCCGCCATCCGGCATGGTCAGGCGCATGACTTCGGTCGCACCAAAAGCCTTCTTGTAGAACTCGATGGCTTCGGCCGCTTTCTGAATGCCCAGGTAAGGCGTGATGCTGTGATAGCCCTCTGGAATGGGTTTTACGCTCATGACGGTTCTCCCTTGTTGTTGTGAATTGAAGGTGTTCCTTCGCCGATTTCCGGTCGGATAACTATAGGTCAGCCCTTTTTGCGTCACCGAGTGCCCGACGAGCAGCACCACTGTCCGGCCATCAACAGCGCAGCAGCAAATTGCTCGGCTTTATCCATTTTTAATCGACAAAACCCCCGAGAGTACGGGGTGAACGGGTCTGCCGTTTATGTGGCGCGGCCCGACAACATCAATAACCCGGGCTTGCAGAAGCTGGCCAAGGCATTGAATTCGGATGAGGTTCGGCAGTTCATTTTGACTCGCTACAAGGGGCAGATTGCACCGGGGGTTCTAAGTCTTTATTGACCGGTCGGGCCCTTTCGCGGGCAAGCCCGCTCCCACACTGAATCTGTGGCGTTCACAAATCCCCCGGCCTCCAGTACCTCACCCCAATTGCAGCCAGTGAGCTAAATCGACAACTGCATCAAGCGTTCACCCTGCACGTTTTCCGTAGGCCTGCGCTTGTTTACCGCCAGCTCGCCGATCTTGATCAGGCGCGTGCGCGTGACGTTGCGGCTCAAGCCGAGCAGGGCGGCGGTGTGCACCTGATTGTAATGGCTGAAGCGATAGGCAGCTCGCAACAAGGCGTCTTCGACTTTCTCGTGCAGCGCACCAGCCTGTTGCTCGAAGAGCTTTTGAAAGGCCCGGTCGAGCAAGGCTTCCGGTGAGTCGTCGACGTTGGTGTGGTAATCGTCCTGACGCTCGATACGCATGTTCGACAGGCGCAGGTCATCGCGTTCGATCACGCCGTTGCGGCAGATCAGCAGGGTGTGATGAATGACGTTTTCCAGTTCGCGGATATTGCCTGGCCAACTGTAGCTGCGCAGCTTCAGTTCGGCTTCTTTGCTGATGGTAACGGTGCCGTAGCCGAGGCGCTGACTGTAGGCTTCGACGAAATGTCGGGTCAGCGGCAGGATGTCGCCGGGGCGGTCGCGCAGTGGGCTCAGCTCCAGGCTGACGACGTCGAGGCGGTAGTACAGGTCCTCGCGAAAATGCCCGGCGTTGATGGCTTTTTCCAGCTGCACGTTGGTCGCCGCCAGCACCCGTACGTCGATGGGGATGCTCTTGCGCGAACCCAGGCGCACCACTTCGCGCTCCTGCAACACCCGCAGCAATTTGACCTGGATCGCCATCGGCAGATCGCCGATTTCGTCGAGGAACAAAGTGCCGCCGTCGGCCTCTTCGAACCAGCCGGCTTTGGCGCTCAGCGCGCCGGTGAACGCACCTTTCTCATGGCCGAACAGCTCAGCTTCCACCAGGGATTCAGAGAACGCGCCGCAGTTCACCGCCACGAACGGTCGGTTGCGGCGGGCGCTGAGGTTGTGGATATGCCGCGCCACCAACTCCTTTCCGGTGCCGGTTTCGCCGATAATCAGCACGCTGGCTTCACTCGGCGCGACTTGTTGAATGTGCGCGAGCAAGGCCTGGGATTTTGGGTCTTCGAACACCTGTGCGGTAGCGCGGATCGAAGTGGCCAGAGCGGGCGAGGGCGGTAGGGTCAGAAGTTGCATTGGGCAGGCTCCAGCAATGGAAGGCTATGAATAGAAAGTCGGGATCGGCAGGGACTGGTTCAACGCCCAGTCGCCTAGTTCATGGAGTTTGTAATCCACCGGATCGTGCAGGGTTTGCGTGCGCAGGTTGCGCCAGTGACGGTCCAGTCGCAGGGAAGCGTGAGTCGAGCGTGCGCCGGTGACTTCGAACAACCGGCTACAGATGTCCAGGCCGTTGCGCGTTGCCGCGACCTTGGCGGTGGCGATGGCGGTGGCCAAATGTCCGCGCTCTTCGGCGCTCAGGTTCGTGCCTCTTGCCCACGCCTTGTCGAGCAATTCGGCAGCGCGCTCGACCAGCAAGCGAACGCCTTCGAGGGCGACCCAGAACTCACCGTAGTGACCGAGGACATAAGGATCCTGACGCACATCCTGTGCACTGGATTTGTGCCACGCACGGGTTTCGGTCAGGGTGTATTGCCGCGCTTCTTCGAAGGCGCCTTCGGCGATGCCGAGGAACATATGGGTGAACGTCAGTTGGGCAATCAACGGCCGCAGGCAGGCAAACGGTGTACTCAGGGGGCCGGGGTCGAGCAGTAATTCCGATTCCTCGACCCGCACCCGTTCGAACGTCGCGCTGCCGCTGTCGGTCTGGCGCTGGCCCATGTTGTTCCAATCGTTGTGCAAGGTAATGCCGCTACGACCGCTGGGAATCGCGGCGATCAACAGCTTGCCGCCGGCGTTTTCATCCACCGCCGAGGCGATCAGCATTTCTGAATCGCTGGCGCCGGAGCAGAAACTTTTCTTGCCGGAAAACTCACGCCAGCCGCCGAGGTTTTTCACCACGGTGCGGGTGTCCAGCGGGTTGAGGGCGTTGCCCCAGAACCAGTTTTTGCGCGCCGTCTGCTCGAACCAGGGTTGCCACTGTTCGGGCTTGGCGAACAGGCGCACGGTGGCGAGCATCAAGTGATGAAAACCAAAGACATGGGCAATCGAGCTGTCGACCTTGGCGAACTCGCGCACGATGCTCAGGGTGTCACTCCAGCTGGCGCCAAGGCCGCCGTATTGGGTGGGAATGCTTAACGCGAGGAGACCGCTGTGGCGCAGCGCGTCACGCTCGGCCTTGGGCGTGCCGCCACGCTCGTCGCGCTCGACAGCGGTCAGGGCAAATCCGGCGGCCAGGTGGCGGGCGGTCTGCAAGGGGGATAACAGGGCGCTATGCGGCTTGGCAGTCACGCGGGATTCCTCATAAAAGTCGACACAGATCCCGTTCTGATCGTTCCCACGCTCTGCGTGGGAATGCAGCCCGTGACGCTCCGCGTCACTGGACGTGGAGCGTCCTTAGAGGCATTCCCACGCAGAGCGTGGGAACGATCAAGCCAAGGAAAGGTTTTCAGGCCGTGGCTTTGGTGGGCAGTACGTCATTGGCGATCATTTCGCCAAACGGCCCGGTGAGGTTGGTGACGCCACGCCCTGCCAGGCTCGCGTACGGCTCAGGCAGCAGCGGGAACACCAGCTCGGCAAAGCGATACGCCTCTTCGAGGTGCGGGTAACCGGAGAAGATAAAACTCTCGATGCCCAGGTCCGCGTATTCCTTGATCCGTGCCGCCACTTGCTGCGGATCGCCCACCAGCGCAGTCCCGGCACCGCCACGCACCAGGCCGACACCGGCCCACAGGTTGGGTGCGATTTCCAGGTTGTCACGACGCCCGTCATGCAGCGCTGCCATGCGTCGCTGGCCTTCGGAGTCGAAACGCGAAAAGGACTTCTGCGCGGCGGCGATGGTCTCGTCGCTGATGTGCTCGATCAGTTTGTCGGCGGCTTTCCAGGCATCCTCGGCCGTCTCGCGAACGATCACGTGCAAGCGAATGCCGAATTTCACCGTGCGGCCGTTTCGGGCAGCCCGTTCACGCACATCAGCGATTTTTTCCGCCACGGCGGCCGGCGGCTCACCCCAGGTCAGGTAGACATCGACCTGCTCGGCGGCGAGTTCATGGGCCGCTTCGGAAGAGCCGCCGAAATACAGCGGTGGATACGGTTTTTGCACCGGCGGATACAACGCCTTGGCGTTCTGCACTTGCAGGTGTTTGCCTTCGAAATCGACTGATTCGCCTTGCAGCACGCGGCGCCAGATCTGCAGGAACTCGTCGGTCACTTCATAGCGCTCGCTGTGATCGAGGAAGATCCCGTCACCGCGGTTTTCATCGGGATCGCCGCCGGTCACGACGTTGATCAGCAAGCGGCCATTGGACAATCGATCCAGCGTGGCGGCCATGCGCGCCGAAACCGTTGGCGAAATGATCCCCGGACGGATAGCCACCAGATAACGCAGGCGTTCAGTCAGCGGCACCAACGCCGAGGCAATCACCCACGAATCTTCGCAGGAACGCCCGGTCGGAATCAGTACGCCGTGGTAACCGAGGCTGTCAGCGGCCTGTGCCACTTGTTTGAGGTAGTTGAGAGTGACCGGGCGGGCGCCCTGGGTCGTGCCCAGGTAATGACCGTCGCCGTGGGTCGGCAAAAACCAGAAAACATCCATGAAGAAATCCTTAAGCGATTTTCAGCAGATTTTTAGGGTGCACGCCAAACAACGGCGCGGCGCGTTCTGCAGCAAGGCGAATGCGGGCCTTCAAGGGCTCACTGGTTATTTGGTAATTGGAGAAGTCGGCTTCGGTGGCGTAGACGCCAATCGGCAAGGTCAAGGCCTGGAAGAAACTGAACAGTGGCCGCAATTGATGATCGAGCATCAGCGCATGACGCTCGCTGCCACCGGTGGCGGCCAGCAGCACGGGAGTGTCGATCAGCGCATTGAGATCGATCAGGTCGAAGAGGTGCTTGAGCAGGCCAGGGTAGGAGCCGCGATACACCGGCGCGGCGACGATCAGCAGGTCGGCGCTCTCGATGGCTTGCAGCTCGGCTTCGATCTCGGCGCTCAGTTCCTGACGCGACAGGGCGGCACCCAGTGGTCGGGCGATGTCGCCCAGTTCGATGAGCTTGCTCTCGATCGGCAAATGCTCGGCCAACTCCGCCAACAGGGCGTGAGTCAGCACCAGGGTGCGGGACGGACGCCAGGTTCCGCCGGAGAGGGCAACGACTTTCAATGGGCGCGACATGATCAGTTCCTTTTTAAACAGTTGCTCAGCGAGCAGTGAGTAGTCACAGGGCTTGAGCAAGAGCTGTACCAATCCTTCAAAGCCCCGTTTTCCGCGGCTTGCAGCGTGTTGAGCCACAGGCACTGTTCAATTGGCGAGGCTGTTTGTTGAAACGCTGTTGCCTGACAAACAGTTGCGTGGACAACAGTTGTGTTGGCACTGAGGTTGTTTATAAAGGTTGATCGTTATTCCTCAAAAGACCTTAAATTAATATTTATAGATCCTTTGGGTATATTAATTGCTTGAGTTGACTGACATTAGTCAAAGTCGATAGCCACTATCGAGAGCGTTGATTTCTGCCCTTCGAGGGCGGCGGGTAGCCTGTGTTCATTGCCCCGAACCCAGATGCCAGGACGCCAAACATGAAACCTCTGATCGCCACTTTCTTGATGCTCGCAGTCTCCGTTCTCGCCGGATGTGCCAGCCATGTTTCACCAGAATTGCGTCCGTACACCGCGGAAGAAACCAAAGAATTGGCATTGGAAGACCTGAACCGTCGAGGTCTGTCCTTTGAGGAATACCACGCGAAAAAAGCTCAATTGCTCGGCCAGCCACAAAAGTCGTTCAGTTTCGACAAACAAGGCGAAATGAACGCCGGGCGTGTTGTACAGCTTCACGGTCGCCCAAGCTGATCGAAAACTGTACCGCTCGAAGTTTTACCTAACTGTCCGTGGGTTTCCCTCGGGGCGTGCGATAGGGTCAACCTCTGACTGACCCTGACGGACTGCCGCTCATGACCCTCTCATTCGATCTGCTACTGGGTTTCGCCCTGTTTGCACTTGTCACCTCGATTACGCCTGGCCCCAACAACACCATGTTGCTGGCATCCGGTGTGAACTTCGGCTTTAACCGCACCATTCCGCACATGCTGGGCATTACCTGCGGTTTCTTTGTGCTCGTCGTGGCGGTCGGCTTTGGCCTGGGTGCAGTCTTTCAAACCTATCCGTTGCTCTATACGATTTTGCGTTACGTCGGTGCCGCGTATTTGCTGTACCTGGCATGGAAGATCGCCCATTCCGGGCCGGTCTCGGAGAGTGAAAAGGGCGAGAGCAAGCCGATCAGCTATCTTGGCGCAGCGGCATTCCAATGGGTCAACCCCAAGGCCTGGATCATGGCCATCGGTGCCATCAGCACCTACACGCCGATGCAGGGTTATTTCACCAACGTGATCGTGATTGCGGCGGTGTTCGCCTTGATCAACTTGCCGAGTGTCAGTGTCTGGGCCGGGTGTGGCACGTTGTTGCGCAACGTGTTGAAGGATCGCCGCTGGTTGCGGCTGTTCAACTGGGGCATGGCCTTGCTGTTGGTGGCTTCGCTGTATCCTTTGTTGATTGAAGGCTTTAGCTGACGCATTGCTTCAACCGGTTGCCCGATGCCTGTTAAGCTCAACTTCAGGAGCGTTCCTACGCACTTTTAAATGAAGTTGTTCTTCTTTAACGGCCTCCGATCAGGTATTTCTAAAGCCCTGAAATATCAGCGCAGCTCACAAGGCTGCGCTTTGGCGTTTCAGTGACGAGCTTCCTGATCCCGGAACACGCTCTGCGAGTCTTATATGAATAAACGTCCTCTGTATTTCGACTACGCCGCCACCACGCCGGTGGATGAGCGGGTCATCAAGGTCATGGTCGATTGCCTGGGTTTCAACGGCAATTTCGGCAACCCGGCGTCCAGCTCCCATGCATTCGGCCAACAGGCCCGGCAAACGGTCGAGCACGCGCGTCACCAGGTCGCCGAATTGGTGGGTGCCCAGGCCGAGCAGATCGTCTGGACTTCCGGTGCGACCGAATCCAACAACCTTGCACTCAAGGGCGTGGCCCAGGCGCGCGGCGTGTCCGGCGGCCACATCATCACCAGCCAGATTGAACACAAGGCGATTCTCGACACGGCGAAACAGCTGCAAGACGCTGGCGTCGCCGTGACCTATCTGGTGCCGGACGCCGAAGGGCTGATTACCCCGCTAGCGGTCAGCGAAGCGATGCGCGAAGACACCTTTCTGGTGTCGCTGATGCTGGTCAACAACGAGTTGGGCACGGTCAACGACATCGCCGCCATCGGCCAGGTGGTGCGTGATCGCGATGCGTTGTTTCATGTCGATGCAGCTCAGGGCGCGGGTAAAGTGGCGATCGATCTGGCTCGGTTGCCGGTGGACCTGATGTCGTTTTCGGCGCACAAGCTCTATGGCCCCAAAGGCATCGGCGCGCTGTATGTCGGCCCTCGCGCGCAGCAGCGCTTGCAGGCGCAGATTCACGGCGGCGGTCACGAGGGCGGTTTGCGCTCCGGCACCTTGGCGACTCACCAGATCGCAGCCATGGGCGTTGCATTCGCGTTGGCGGGCGCCTCGTTCGAAGATGAGCAGGCCAAGATCGTGCGGCTGCGCGAGCGCCTGCTTGATCAGCTGCTGAGCATTCCCGGCGTTCGTCTGAATGGCAGCCCGACCCAGCGCATTCCCCATACCCTGAGCCTGACCTTCAACGAAGGCGAGTTCAATTCCGCGGCGTTGAGCCAATCGATCGCGTTTTCCGCGACCTCGGCCTGCAACTCGGCCAGCAATGCTCCGTCCCATGTGCTGTTGGCGCTGGGACATGATGCCCGCGCGGCCGGCCGCACCATTCGCCTGAGTCTCGGCCGGTTCACTTCCGACCAGGACGTCGACCTGGCGGCACAACTGATTAAAGCGGCCTGCGCCAGTGCTCCGGCATTTTGGCAGTAGGGCCTGAAAGTGCCGGCGTTTGATCGGCACTCAACAATAATGATGCAGTGATGAGCAGGAGACATGATGAGTACGCAGCCTTCGATCAATGGATCGGTGCCCGAACGCCTGGCGCAAACCCGTGAACTGATGAGCCGGGAGGGCATTCATGCTCTGCTGGTGCCGTCGGCCGATCCGCACTTGTCGGAATACCTGCCGGGCTATTGGCAAGGGCGGCAGTGGTTGTCGGGCTTTCATGGCTCGGTCGGCACGCTGATCGTGACACCGGACTTTGCCGGCGTGTGGGCCGACAGCCGTTACTGGGAGCAAGCGACCAAGGAACTCAAGGGCAGCGGCATCGAGCTGGTCAAGCTGCAGCCGGGTCAACCCAGCCCGCTGGACTGGCTGGCCGAACAAACCCCTGAAGGTGGCGTGGTCGCGGTGGACGGTGCGGTGATGGCCGTGGCTTCGGCGCGTACGCTGGGTGGCAAGCTCGAAGAACGCGGCGCTCGCCTGCGCACCGACATCGACCTGTTGAACGAAGTCTGGCGCGACCGTCCAACACTGCCGAACGAGCCGATTTATCAACACTTGCCACCTCAGGCGACTGTCAGCCGTGGTGAAAAACTCGCGAAATTGCGTGAGGTCCTGAAAGATCGCGGCGCTGATTGGCACTTCATCGCTACCCTCGACGACATCGCCTGGTTGTTCAACCTGCGCGGCGGCGACGTGTCGTTCAACCCGGTGTTCGTTTCCTTTGCCTTGATCAGCCAGGAGCAGGCCACCCTGTTTGTGGCCCTGAGCAAGGTTGATGCCGAACTGCGCGCGGTCCTTGAGCAGGACGGCGTGACCCTGCGCGACTACAGCGAAGTGGCGGCTGCCTTGAGCGCCGTGCCGAGCGGCGCGAGCCTGCAAGTCGATCCGGCGCGGGTGACTACCGGTTTGCTGGATAACCTGAACAGTGGCGTGAAACTGGTCGAAGGCCTGAACCCGACCACCCTGGCCAAGTCGCAGAAAAGCCTGGCCGATGCCGAGCACATTCGCCAGGCCATGGAACAGGACGGTGCAGCGCTGTGCGAATTCTTCGCCTGGCTGGACACGGCGTTGGGGCGTGAGCGCATCACCGAGTTGACCATCGATGAACACCTGACGGCTGCGCGTACTCGCCGTCCGGGATATGTGTCACTGAGCTTCAACACCATTGCCGCGTTCAACGCCAACGGTGCGATGCCGCACTACCACGCCACCGAAGAAGAACATGCGGTGATCGAGGGTGACGGCTTGTTGCTGATCGACTCCGGCGGTCAATACCTGGGTGGCACCACGGATATCACGCGGATGGTGCCGGTCGGTACGCCGACCGCCGAACAGAAACGCGACTGCACTCGGGTACTCAAAGGCGTGATTGCGCTGTCCCGCGCGCAATTCCCGCGTGGCATTCTCTCGCCGTTGCTCGATTCGATTGCCCGTGCGCCGATCTGGGCTGAAAGCGTTGATTACGGTCACGGCACCGGTCATGGCGTCGGCTATTTCCTTAACGTGCATGAAGGTCCTCAGGTCATCGCCTATCAGGCCGCTGCAGCGCCGCAAACCGCAATGCAGCCGGGCATGATCACCTCCATCGAGCCAGGCACTTACCGTCCGGGTCGTTGGGGGGTGCGGATCGAGAACCTGGTGTTGAATCGCGAAGCCGGCAAAAGCGAATTCGGCGAGTTTCTGAAATTCGAAACCCTGACCCTGTGCCCGATCGACACTCGCTGCCTGGAGCCTTCGCTGCTGACGCCAGACGAAAAGCAGTGGTTCAACGCTTACCATGCCGAAGTGCGCGAGCGCTTGAGTCCGTTGCTTGAAGGCGCGGCCCTTGAGTGGTTGAACACGCGTACCGCGGCTATTTGATCGCAGCCGTTCAGGCGCCCTTTCGCGGGCGCCTGATTATCGGGAGTTAACTCAGGGCTTCAAGGATGAAGTCCAGCCGATCCTGACCAAAGAACATCTGGTCACCGACAAACATGCTCGGTGCGCCAAACACGCCTCGTTGGACTGCTTTCTCGGTGTTGTCCTTTAGAGCGGCTTTGACTTCCTCATCGGTGGTGAGAGCCAGTACCTGGTTTGCGTCGAAGCCATTTTGCGTTAGCACGGCCGCGACAGTCGCCGGATCATTGAGGTTACGCCCCTCAACCCATAGCGCGTGGAATAGGCAATCGATAAACGCCGGAAAGCGCTCGGGATGGCGCATCTGCATACCCATGACGGCGCGCATGAGCATCAGGGTATTGATGGGGAATTCAGCGGTGAACTTCAAAGGTACGCCGTAGCGTTTGGCGTAACGGTCCAGGTCCTCAAACATGTAGCGACCCTTGGCCGCAATGGTTGCCGGTGAGGCGTTGCCGGTGGCTTTGAACACACCACCCAGCAGCATCGGCTTGTAGATCAGCTGACTGTTGGTCTGCTCGCAGATTTTCGGCAGTTGGGTGTATGCCAGGTAGGTGGCGGGGCTACCCAGATCGAAAAAGAACTCCACGGTTTTGCTCATGGTCGGTGCGCTCTGCTTATTGTTGTAGGGGAGGGCTTACCAGCGTTCATTCCAGGGGCGCAGATCCAGCTCGAACGTCCAGGCGTCCCGAGGCTGGCTGTGCAGATACCAATAATTTTCGGCGATGTGCTCGGGATTGAGGATGCCATCCTCGTCCTTGGTCGCGTACTTCTCTGGAAAACTTTCGCGAATGAAGTCCGTATCGATGGCGCCGTCGACCACGACATGAGCAACGTGGATGTTCATCGGTCCCAGTTCGCGGGCCATGCTTTGGGCCAGTGCGCGAATGCCATGCTTGGCGCCGGCAAAAGCGGCAAAGCCGGCGGCGCCACGCATACCGGCGGTGGCACCGGTGAACAGGATCGTACCTCGTTGCCGTTTGGCCATCCGCTTGGCGACTTCACGTGCATTGAGGAAACCTGAGAAGCAGGCCATTTCCCAGATCTTGAAATACTTGCGAGCGGTTTCTTCGAGGATGCTGCACGGCACGTTGGCGCCGATATTGAAAACGAACGCTTCAATGGGGCCAATGCGGGTTTCGATCTCCTCGACCAGTGCAATCACATCCTCTTCCTTGCGTGCATCGCAGGCGAACCCGTGCGCGTCGCCGCCATTAGCCTTGATCGCATCGACCAACGGCTGGAGTTTGTCTGCGCTGCGGCGCGTGACGCAGGCAATGTAGCCTTCCTGCGCAAAACGCTTGGCAATGGCGCCGCCAGTAGCATCACCCGCGCCGACAACCAGTACGACCTTCTTGTTATTCATGGGTTGATCCCTTTGATGAACGATCGTTAACTGAACGAACGTTATGCTACGATTTGGTAGGCGTCAAGGCGATCAAACCTGAGGGCAAGGCAATGCGTTACTCGGCCAATCACAAGCTGGAAACTAAAGAAAAGCTATTGCAGAGCAGCGCGGTGTCGGCGAAGAAGGCCGGATTTTCGACCGTGGGCGTGGATGGCTTGATGAAGGCGATTGGCTTGAGTGGGGCAGCTTTCTATAGCCACTTTACGTCCAAGGACCAGTTGTTCGCGTCCATCGTCGAGCGTGAACTGAGTCAGAGTCTGGAGCGATTAGGCGCTGACCAGGACTGCGACAAGCTCGAGCGTTGCTTGAAGCAATACCTGAGCATGGCCCATGTCGAACATCCTGAATCCGGTTGCGCTTTACCGACCTTGGGGGCCGAGATCGCCCGATCAGATGTTCTTGTGCGCGAGGAGGCGCAGGTCTGGATTTGTCGGTTGCAGGAGAGTTGGGCGAAGATCCTGCAAAGCGACAGTCTTGCGTGGGCCATTCTGTCGCAATGCGTCGGTGCGCTGGTCGTGGCGCGAATGCTGGCCTCGACGGATATTCAACGTACCGTGCTGCAGTCCAGTCACGATGAGATTGGCCGCCAGATTGCCGGGCGGCATCAACCTATTTGCAAATGACGATCATGCTACGGCTGGTATAACCGGCAGGGTTGAGGCCGAATGGATAATCGCCAGGCTCTTCCACGGCGTCCCCGGACTTGGCAATGACCTTGTAGCCCTTGGGCGCACACGAGTTGGCGGCGCTGGTGTAACACTTGTCCCAGGACGAGGATAGCCCGGAACAGTTGATATGAAGCCCTTTCTTGCCATGCTTGACTTGGGTTTTCGACGTCGCCGCACAGCCCGCCACTGCGAGTACGGCGATCAGTAACAAAATTCGTTTCATTGCTGTCCTTATAGCGTTCCCGGATCTTGTGTCCGAGTCTGGCTGCATTCGCTTTCACTTTAAGCGTTCTGATATCCCTATCCTGAAAAATCCATGCCTGGCACTGGGTTGCGGGCCTAAACATGGCCTAATTGAGCGGCAAATACCAGACCCGCGTCAAAACCTGCATCAATCTGCGGCGACCGCAGGCTTGGCAGCGCTGCCCATGGTCATGGTCGCACCGACAGACGCCAGAATGATGCACATGATGGCCATCCACTGTGACAGTGACAGGTATTCATGGAGGAACAGCAGACCTGACAGGGCGCCGAATGCAGGTTCAATGCTCATCAGTGTGCCAAAAGTCCGGGCTGGCATTCGGGTCAGCGCGACCATCTCCAGTGTGTAGGGCAGGGCGGTCGACAGAATGGCGACGCCGATGGCCACGGGGATCAGTGATGGCGTCAACAGGGCAGCCCCGGCATGGACGATACCGATAGGGGCGACGAACAATGCGGCGATCATCACGCCCAACGCTGCGGTCTGCACGCCGTTGTCAGCACCGGCTTTCTGGCCGAACAGGATGTAAAGCGCCCAGCAGGCGCCTGCGCCCAAGGCATAGGCGGCGCCCATGAGATCAATTCCCGCGGCCGTTGCACCTGTTGGTATCAATAGCAGCAAGCCGACGGCTGCCAGGGCTATCCATAAGAAGTCGATCGCACGGCGTGAGGCATAGATTGCCACCGCCAGCGGCCCGGTGAATTCCAGTGCGACCGCAATACCCAGGGGGACGGTGCGTAAGGACATATAGAAGAGGAAGTTCATGCCGCCCAATGCCATGCCGTAGACGACGACAGTGCGCAGGGATTTTGCGGTGAGCTTTGCCCGCCATGGGCGCAGCAAAATAATCATGATCAGGCTGGCGAAGATCAGCCGCAGGGTCGTAGTCCCTTGAGCGCCGATTATAGGGAACATGCTCTTGGCCAGCGAGGCTCCGGACTGGATAGATGCCATGGCTATTAATAGCAGCCCGACCGAGAACAGGGTCGAAGCAAAGCTGCGAGGCTGGTCATTCATTGCGTGGCATCGTCCGAAGGAGTGAGGGGGAGTAACGTGCGTTGGGCAATATACTGCGCATTCGCGAGGGGCGCGTCTATATATAAGCAATGATTTCGACGATCCTGACAGAAAAGCATAAATAGGTGTTGACGGCAGATTCTGGAAGTCTATAATTCGCCCCA